>JBFKOE010000157.1:0-4619 GCA_041629015.1 Gammaproteobacteria bacterium | reverse complement strand
GCCTGGAGTTGCGCGGCAGCGGGATCTGGGTCTCGCTGATCGAGCCGGGTCCGATCTTGAGCCGCTTTCGCGCCAACTCGCACCGGGCCCTCGCGCGCAACGTCGACCGCGAGGGCAGCGTTCACCGCGAGGCCTACCGGGCGATGGAGCAGCGCTTCACCGTCGAGGGGCCGGCGGTCCCCTTCACCCTGCCGCCCGAGGCGGTGCTGCGGCGCGTGATCCGAGCGCTGGAGGCGCGCCGGCCGCGGCCGCGCTACTACGTGACCGTGCCGACCTACCTCTTCGCCACCCTGCGCCGCTTGCTGCCGTGGCGGGTGCTGGACGCCCTGCTGTACCGGATCTGAGATCTGCGCTCAGTTGCGCGCCGGCGCCGCGATCACCGCGTTGCGGCCCGCCGCCTTGGCGGCGTAGAGCGCCTCGTCGGCGCGGCGCACCAGATCGGAGGCGTTGCTGACCACGCTCTCCTGCACCGAAGCCACTCCGAAGCTCATGGTGACCTTGAGTCCGTCGATGGTGGCCGACTCGATGGTGCGGCGAATGCGGTCCGCGACCTTGAGCGCGCCCGCGCAGGGCGAGCTGGGCAGCAGCAGGCAGAACTCCTCGCCGCCGTAGCGGCAGCAGTGGTCGCTGTCGCGCAGCGAGCGCTGCAGGCGCAGCGCCACGCCCTTCAGCACCTGGTCGCCGCGCTCGTGGCCGTGGGTGTCGTTGACGCGCTTGAAGTGGTCGATGTCGCAGATGATCAGCGACAGCGGCGTGCCGTAACGCTGCGCGCGCTTGAATTCGCTCGCCAGCACGTGGTCGAAGTGGCGGCGGTTGTAGACGCCGGTCAGCGGGTCGGTGACGCTGATCTGGCGCAGCTCGTCCTCGAGGCGCTTCTGGTTGCTGACGTCGCGGATCAGGCAGGCCGAGCCGAGCGGGGCGCCGTCCGGGTCGCGGATGGTCTCGGCCTCTACCGCCAGCAGCCTGTTCTTGTAGGAAAGCGGCGCGAGCACGTCGCCGGTGGTGCCCAGCAGCAGCGAGGCCATGACCTTGGGATCGTCGAACAGCTGGCTGAAGCCCTCGCGCTCGATCTGCGCGGCCGGCTTTTCCAGCAGTTCCTCGGCCGCGTCGTTGACCAGCACGATCGCCCCCTCCTTGTCGGTGACGATGATGCCCTCGCGGGCGCTCAGAATCAGGGTGCGGAGCTTGTCCTTCTCGTTCTTGAGCCCGGTGTAGGACTTCAGCAGCTCGGAGATCATGCGATTGCAGCTGCGCGCCATGACGCTCAGCTCGTCGCGCCCGATCACCGGCACCTGCTGCCTGAGGTCACCGCCGGCCGCCCGGGTGATCGCCGAGGTGACCCGCCCGATCGGGGCCATCACCGCGCGGCGCAGCAGCAGTCCGATCACCAGCATGATGCCGGCGGTGAGCAGCCCGACGCCCAGCAGCGAGCGCCGCCAGGCCGCGTCGATCTCCTCGCGCACCGCTTGCAGCGACACCGTCAGCTTGAGCACGCCGCGCACCGGCTGCTGACTGGCGTGGCAGCGCTGGCAGCCCGCGCGGTTGAGCACCGGGGCCAGGTAGGTCAGGAAGGGCTCGCCGCGCGGGCCGCGGGTCTCGTAGCGCACGGTCTCGCGGCGCTCGAGCGCGGCGTGCAGCTTGGGGTCGTCGTCGGCCAGGATGCGGACTGGGTCTTCCTCGCCGCGCTCCGCGAATCGGGCCTCGCCGAGGAACCGGTTGACGGCGCGTATGGTCTGGTTGTCGCGAAAGGCCTCGGTGCCGTCGACCCGCAGCACGCGGAAGTCCTCCAGGTCCGGCAGTTTCTTCAGCCGATCGGCATAGGGGCGCAGGATGTCGGCGTAGCCGGCCAGGGCCAGTGTCTGGATGCTCTCGCTGACGCTTGCCAGCAGCTTCTCCGTGGTGCGCTCGTTCTCGGCCAGGATGCTGCGTTCCTCGCTGCGGCTGTAGAACAGCGACAGGAGCAGCAGGCCGGCGATCAGCACGGCGCCGATCAGCATCAGGATCTTGTGGCCGAGGCTGCGGAACATCGGGAGCGGTGGGGCGCGGGCGGCGCGCTCCGGCTCAGGTCGGCGCGCCGGCGGGCGCGGGGTGGCGGGGCGCCCGCGGTGGGCGCGGGGCCCTCATTCAGCCGGCGGCCCGGGCCGGGAGCCGCGCCAGCTGGACGCGGTTGCGCCCCCCTTCCTTGGCCTGGTAGAGCGCCTGGTCGGCGAGTTCCACCAGCGCTTCGGGATTCTCGACTGCGTGCTCGGGCACGCCCGCCACCCCGATGCTGATGGTGACCCGCAGGCCGTCGATCACCAGGTCCTCGACCGCGGCACGGAAGCGCTCGGCCACGGTGGCCGCGCCCTCGGGGCTGGTGTTGGGCAGGATGCCGGTGAACTCCTCGCCTCCGTAGCGGCAGGCGTAGTCGATCTGGCGCAGGCCGCGCTTGAGCTCGGCGGCCACCGCCTGCAGCACGCGGTCGCCCTGATCGTGGCCGTGCTGGTCGTTGAATTTCTTGAAGTGATCGACGTCGCACATGAACACCGACAGCGGCAGGGAATAGCGCCGCGCGCGGGCGAACTCGTAGTCCAGGGTTTGGTCCAGGTGGCGGCGGTTGAACAGCCCGGTCAGCCCATCCGTGATCGAGAGCTTGATCAGCTCGCCCTCGAGGCGCTTCTCCTCGGTGATGTCGCGGAACAGCGCCGCCGAGCCGACCATCTGCCCGTCCTCGGCGATGATGGTGGCCGCGTAGACGCTCAGCGTGCGCTCGTTGTAGCGCACGATCTCGGGCTCGCCGACCTGGTCCTGGGTGCGCTCCAGCCAGCGCATGACCTGGTGCGGGTCGCCTACCAGGTTCATGAAGCCCTCGTCGCGCACCTGCTGCATGCTCTTGCCCAGCAGCATCTCGGCCGCCGGGTTCATCAGCACCACCCGGCCCTCGCTGTCGGTGACCACCATGCCCTCGCGGGCGCTGAGGATGATGGTGGAGAGCTTGTCCTGCTCGTTTCTCAGGCCCGAGTAGGTCTTGGTCAGCTCCTCGGCCATGCGGTTGAAGCTGCCGGCCATGTGGCTGAGCTCGTCGCGGCCCAGCACCGGGACCTTGTGGTTGAGGTCGCCCTCGGCGGCGCGGGCCATGGCGCCGGTCACGGTCGAGATCGGCTCGACCACCGAGCGCCGGATCAGCACGCCGGTGAGCAGCACGATGCCGGCGATGGTCGCGAACATCACCACGCTCGCCTGCATCCAGGTGCTGCGGATGTCCTTCTCGACCGGCTCCATGGAGGTCGTGAGCTTGAGCACCCCGCGCAGCGGTTCGCGGCCGCCGTGGCACTTGTGGCAGGCCTCGAGGTTCTCGATCGGGGCGAGGAAGGTGAGCATGCGCCCGCCGCCCGGGGCCTCCTCGTAGTAGGAGATGATGTCGCGCACCTGCAGGACCTGGGCGAGCTTGTCGTTGTCGTTCGCTATCACCGCCACCTCGGTCTCGTTCTCGCGGGGGATGAACTCCTCCTCGCCGCGGCGCCGGTTGACGTCGTCGATGGTCTTGTTGTCGCGGAACGCCTCGTGCCCGTCGGTGCGCATGATGCGGAAGTCCTCGACCTCGCGCACGTTCTTCAGCCGGTCGGCGAACACCTGGGCGATGTCGGCGTAGCCGGCGAGCATCACGGTCTGCAGGCTCTGGATGACGCTCTCGGTGAGCTTGGTCATGGTGCGCTGGTTCTGGGCCAGGATGGTGGATTCCTGGTGGCTGGCGTAGAAGCCGCCCATCCCCAGCAGGCCCAGGGTGACGATGATCGCGACCAGGGCGATGATCTTGTGACCGATGCGCTCAAACATGGTTGTTGTTGTAGGCGAGCCCGGCGACTCGTCGGGCCATTATAAGGTGTCGCGCCGGAATCGGTAGCCCGCGCGCCATGGCCTCAGGGCAGCCCCCCGGCCCGCTCGCGGAGCACGAACTTCTGGATCTTGCCGGTTGAGGTCTTGGGAAGCGGCCCGAAGACGACCGTGCGCGGCACCTTGAAGTGGGCGAGGTGCTTGCGGCAGAAGGCGATGATCGCTTCGGCCTCGGCCGCGGCGCCGGGCTTCAGGGTGACGAAGGCGCAGGGGGTCTCGCCCCACTTCTCGTCCGGGCGCGCCACCACGGCGGCCTCCAGCACCGCGGGGTGGCGGTAGAGGACGCCCTCGACCTCGATGGTGGAGATGTTCTCGCCTCCGGAGATGATGATGTCCTTGGAGCGGTCCTTGAGCTCGATGTAGCCGTCGGGGTGCAGCACGCCGAGGTCCCCGGTGTGAAACCAGCCGCCGGCGAAGGCCTCGGCGGTGGCGCGCTCGTTCTTGAGATAGCCCTTCATCACGATGTGCCCGCGCATGAACACCTCGCCCAGGCTGGCGCCGTTGGCGGGCACCGGGGCGAGCGTCTCCGGGTCGGCGACCATCAGGCCCTCGAGCACCGGGTAGCGCACCCCCTGGCGGGCCTTGATCTCGGCCTGCCGCTCCGGGGGCAGCGCATTCCACTCCGGGTGCCAGTCGCAGACCACGGCCGGGCCGTAAACCTCGGTGAGGCCGTAGACGTGGGTGACGCGGAAGCCCTGGCGCTCCATGGTCTCGAGCACGGCCGCCGGCGGCGGGGCCGCGGCGGT
>JBFKOE010000156.1:0-4672 GCA_041629015.1 Gammaproteobacteria bacterium | reverse complement strand
CGCCGGGTGGGCGGCGAGCGGGACGTGGCACACGGCGGCGACCTTGAAGCCCGGGAACAGCACCCGGTTCGGGTCGCTGGCGATGACCGCGGGCTCGACGATCTCCTCGGCCAGCACGATCACCGAGCGCGCCGCCAGCGCCGCCTCCTGCGCCAGCCCGCAGCTTCCCCAGTGGTGCGCGCTGCCGCCGCGATCGGCGCGCTGCACCGCGAGGATCGCGACGTCCGGCACCAGCGGCGGCACCAGGATGACCGGGTCCTGGCGGTGCGAGAGCGGGTTGTTGAGCACCGCGAGCTGCGGGTTGGAGAGCAGGATGTCGGAGCCGAGCAGCGAGCGCAGCGGGGCGAAGGGCATGCCGTAGGCGCCGGCGAGCAGCGCCATGCCCAGCGAGAAGTTGGAGTGATCGTGCACGGTGACCGCGTTGGGCACGCCGTGTTCCAGCGCCCGGCGGTAGTTGTGGCCCAGCCCTCCCGAGACGTTGCCGACCCAGGCTCCGGTCACCTCGCTCACGCAGCCGGCGCCGATGAGCATGTCGGTGGAGGCATCGGAGATCGGGGCGATGACGTTGAGCCCCTTGCGCTGCTGCCGGATGAGCTCGTAGGTGGCGGCGAAGGGGATGAGCTGCTCCAAGGAGGCGCCGATGACCACCGAGGCCCCGTCGGGGATCAGCTTCGCGACCGCCTCATGCAGCGATAGGAGTTTGTCCTGCATCACCCGGTCTCTGCGATGTCGGGTCGAGGTGCCCGCAGGAGCGAATTCATTCGCGACACGCGACCCGGCCGCAGGCCATCGCGGCTGAAGCCGCTCCTACAGCCATCCACCGGTAGGAGCGAATTCATTCGCGATCCAATGGGCTTCACTGATCGCGCAGCTTGAAGCGCTGGATCTTGCCGGTCGCCGTCTTCGGCAGCTCCTCGGCGAAGTTGATCCAGCGCGGGTACTTGTACGGGGCGAGTCCCTTCTTGCACAGCCCCAGCAGGTCCTTGGTCAGCGCCTCGCCGGCATCGGCGGGATTCTTCAGCACCACGTAGGCCTCCGGCTTGACCAAGTGGTCATCGTCCTCGCGCCCGACGACGGCGGCCTCGAGCACCTTGGGATGCTCGATCAGCTTGGCCTCGATCTCGAACGGCGAGCACCAGATGCCACCGACCTTGAGCATGTCGTCGGTGCGACCCTCGTAGTAGAAGTAGCCGTCGGCATCGGCGCGGTAGGTGTCGCCGGTGTTCAGCCAGCCCTCGACCATGGTATCGGCGGTCTTCTCGGGGTTGTTCCAGTAGTAGGCGGCGGTGGAATCGCCGCGGATGAACAGTTTGCCGCTCTCGCCCTTGGGGACCTCCTTGAAGTTCTCGTCCACGATCTTGGCCTGGTAGCCGGTCACCAGCCGCCCGCTGGAGCCCGGGCGCACGTCACCTTCGCGGTTGGAGATGAAGATGTGCAGCGCCTCCGTGGAGCCGATGCCGTCGAGGATGGTCAGCCCGGTCTTCTTCTTCCAGCGCTCGAG
The DNA here is from genome assembly GCA_041629015.1 of Gammaproteobacteria bacterium. GTDB lineage: Bacteria > Pseudomonadota > Gammaproteobacteria > QQUJ01 > QQUJ01 > JBFKOE01. Next base: position 3,171 of record JBFKOE010000156.1, on the reverse strand, counting down.
GATGTTCGGCGGCAGCGCCTCGCCGGCGGAGACGCACCAGCGGATCGAGGACAGGTCCGGGGACTCGGACTCCAGCGCCTGGAGCTGCGCGGCATAGAGGGTGGGAACGCCGAAGTACAGCGACGGGCGGTACTTCTCGATCACCTCGAAGGTGCTCTGCGGCGTGGGCCGCGCCGGGTAGAGCACCGCGCTGGCGCCCACCCAGAGCGGGAAGGTCATGCCGTTGCCGAGCCCGTAGGCGAAGAAGAGCTTGGCCGCCGAGAAGCACACGTCGTCCTCGCGCACGCCGAGGGTCTTGACACCATAGAACTCGCTGGAGACCACCATGTCGCGGTGGCGGTGAACCGCGCCCTTGGGTTTCCCGGTCGAGCCGGATGAGTAAAGCCAGAAGCACTCGTCCTCGGCGCTGGCCGGGTGGGGCTCGATCTCTTCCGGGGCGCTGGCGATCAGGCCGGACAGGCTGGTGCCGTCGCCCTCGGTGCAGATCTGATGGGCGGGGATGTGGCTGGCCTTGGCCAGCGCCGGCTCGACCTCGGCGGCGAACTCGGGCGAGTACAGGACCGCCGCACAGTGCGAATCCTCGATCATGTACTGGTAGTCGGGCGTGCGCAGCAGGGTGTTGATGGGCACCGGGACGATGCCGGCCTTGATCGCGCCCCAGAAGGCGTAGAGGAACTCGGGGCAGTCCTTGATCATCATCAGGGCGCGCTCGCCCGGCGCGATGCCGAGCGCGGTGAGCGCGTTGGCGCAGCGATTCACGTCGCGCACCAGGTCGCCGTAGGTGACCGCGCCGCCCCCGGCGCTGCGCACCGCGACCTTGTCCGCGCGGCCCTCGCCGATGTGGCGGTCGATGAACGGCACTGTGACGTTGAACTTAGTCGCGAACTTCAGTGCCGGCTTCGGCCCGGAATGGTCGATGCGGACGGTGTGATCCTGCATGCTGCCTCCTCCCCCGGTGTCAGCCGGCGCAACCGTGCCAAGTATGGCCCGAATGCCCGCTTTCCGCCCCCGGCAGCGGGTCGCAGTGCGGGCCAAGGTGCGGCGTCCGCCGGCCGCGGATCGTCTTGAGCTCGTCGCGACCCGACCTGGCGGCGCGAACGGGCGTCGCCCAGCAGGGCCGGCATGGGCGCGCCTGCAGCTCTATACAAATGTATAAACAATAAGTTATAGGTGTTTATTAATGTTATATATCAGCTGAAGCGCACGTACTCGAACTCGATCGGCTGGTCGTTGATGCCGCGGTCCGGCGGCGCAATCCAGTTCGCCATCTTACCGGGCTCGATGACCGGCGCGCCCATCAGCGAGGCGACATAGGCGCGGTCCTCCCCGGTGGGCAGCCAGGCGCCCGAGCCGTGGGTCCACTCGCCCTCGGTGATCAGCTTGCCCTCCGGGCTGGCCTTGATGCCGGCGAACTCCCCGATGCGGCGGTGGAAGGCGCGGTGCGGAAGCCGAATCTCGAAGTCGATGCCGTGATCGCGGATGATTCGGTTCCAGCGATCGACCCCCTTCTGGCAGTCGGCGACGTAGGAATCGCGCAGCATCTCGTTGAGCGCGGTCAGCGCCGGCACGGAGCGCGCGCCCACCGTCTCGCCGGCCAGCTGCATGACCTCGTAGCTGGTGTCGGTGAGGCGGTGATCGTCCTCGAGCTTGCTTTCCTGGTAGCGTCCCTTGAGGCCCAGGGTGTAGTAGTTCGCGGCGTTGGTCGAGATCTCCTGGCCGAACAGGTCCAGCGAGACGCTGAAGTGGAAGTTGACGTACTTCTGCAGGGTCGGCAGATCGATGACGCCGAAGCGGCGCACGTCGTCGGTCCGGTGCTCGGCCATGATCTCGCAGGTGCGGCGGATCACCCGTCCCACGCCGGTGATGCCCACGAACATGTGGTGGGCCTCCTCGGTGAGCATGAAGCGGCAGGTGCGCGAGAGCGGGTCGAATCCGGACTCGGCCAGCGAGGCGAGCTGGAACTTGCCGTCGCGGTCGGTGAAGAAGGTGAACATGAAGAGCGACAGCCAGTCCGGGGTGCGCTCGTTGAAGGCCCCGAGAATGCGCGGCTTGTCGGGGTCGCCCGAGCGGCGCTCGAGCAGCGCCTCGGCCTCCTCGCGCCCGTCGCGCCCGAAGTGCGCATCGAGCAGGTACACCATGGCCCACAGGTGGCGGCCTTCCTCGACGTTGATCTGGAACAGGTTGCGCAGGTCATAGAGCGAGGGGCAGGTCTTGCCCAGGTGCCGCTGCTGCTCGACGGAGGCCGGCTCGGTGTCGCCCTGGGTGACGATCAGGCGCCGCAGCGTCGAGCGGTGCTCGCCCGGGACCTCCTGCCAGGCCGGCTCTCCCTGGTGCTCGCCGAAGGGGATGGTGCGCCCTTCCTCCTGCGGGGCGAGGAAGATGCCCCAGCGGTAGTCGGGCATGCGCACGTGCTCGAAGTGCGCCCAGCCGCCCGGCTCGGCGCTGACCGCCGTGCGCAGGTAGACCTGCAGGTCGCGGCTCTCCACCGGTCCCATGTCCTTCCACCAGTCGAGGAACTTCGGCTGCCAGCTCTCCAGCGCGCGCTGCAGGCGCTTGTTCCCGGAGAGGTCGACGTTGTTGGGGATGCGCTGGTTGTAATCGATACGGCTCATGCTTGATTCGGCTCCTGCTCAGACGCGTGACTTGTCGTAGTCGGCCTTGTGGCCGCTGCCGTAGAGCTTCAGGGCACCTTCTGCGCCGACCGCGTTGGGACGCTGGAAGATCCAATTCTGCCAGGCGCTGAGGCGGCCGAAGATCTTGGACTCGACCGTCTCCGGCCCGGCGAAGCGCAGGTTGGCCTCCATGCCGGTGAGGCTGTCGGGCGAAAAGCTTGCCCGTTCCTCGATCGCGATCCGCACCTCGTCCTCCCAGTCGATGTCGTCGGGGATGAAGGTGACCAGGCCGGCGGCCTCGGCCGCGGCGGCGTCCAGGTCCTCGCCCACGCGTTCGCGCAGTGCATCGACCCGCTCCGGCTCGCCCAGCATGCGGCTGGCGAGGCGCGAGAGGCCGTTGCACATGGGCAGCGGGCCGAAGTTCATGGCGGTCAGGCGCACGGTGGGGGCGGGCAGTTCGCTGTCCTCGAAGGTGCCCTCGAGCATGAAACTGCGGTCGGCCGCCAGCGCCAGCTCGAGCAGGGTGCCGGTGTAACAGCTGCCCGGCTCGATCAGGGCG
>JBFKOE010000155.1:0-4714 GCA_041629015.1 Gammaproteobacteria bacterium | reverse complement strand
GCGCAGATGAAGGACCGCATCGAGCTGGAGATCGCCGACGTGCGGGCGGTCGGCAGGGATTGGCGGATTACGGCGAAGGTCAGGAACGAGGGAAAAGGGTAGGGGGTAAGAGACGAGAGCAAAGGGTAAAGGGAAAAGAGCAAAGGTAAGGTGCTTCGCGACTGTTCTGCATCACTTGCGCTTCTCCTTTCATCTTTTCCCTTTCCTCTTTCCCCTTTATCGTGTTCACCCATGTTCACCGGCATCATTCAATCCACCGGCACCATCGGCGCGCTGCAGCCGCGCGACGGCGACACGCGGCTGCGCATCCAGACCGGCAAGCTCGACCTGGGCGGGGTGGGCCCCGGCGACAGCATCGCGGTCAACGGCGTCTGCCTCACCGCGGTGGAGCTGCCCGGCGACGGCTTCTGGGCGGACGTGTCGGTTGAGACACTCGCCAGGACCACCCTCGGGCGGTTACGAACCGGAAGCAGCGTCAACCTGGAGAAGGCCCTGACGCCGGCGACCCCGCTCGGCGGCCACCTGGTCAGCGGGCACGTGGACGGCGTCGGCCGGGTGATCGAGCGGCGTCCCGACGGTCGCTCCGAGCGCTTCCGGATCGAGGCGCCCGCCGCGCTGGCCAAGTACATTGCCGAGAAGGGCTCGATCACCGTCGACGGCATCAGTCTCACAGTGAACGCCGTGGACGGTGCGGTGTTCGATCTCAACATCGTGCCGCACACCCTGCAGGAGACCACTATGAATGGCTACCGCGCGGGCACCGAGGTGAATCTCGAGGTCGACATCATCGCCCGTTACCTGGAGCGCCTGCTGCTCGGCGAGCGCGCCGCCGAACCCGGCAGCGGGATCAGCAGGGCGTTTCTCGCCGAGCACGGCTTCCTGCGGGGGTGAGGAGCCGCGGGCCGCGAGTTGCGAGACAATACGCCGGAGCGAACCGGCGTCTCGCTATTCGTCAATCGTGACTCGACGTCATGTCCATCAACACCACCCAAGAGATCGTCGACGACATCCGCCTCGGGCGGATGGTCATCATCATGGACGACGAGGACCGCGAGAACGAGGGCGACCTGGTGATGGCGGCGACCCAGGTGCGCGCCGAGGACATCAACTTCATGGCCACCCACGGACGCGGCCTGATCTGCCTGACCCTGACCCGCGAGCGCTGCCAGCAGCTACGCCTGCCGCTGATGGTGAGCGACAACAACGCCAAGCACTCGACCAATTTCACGGTGTCGATCGAGGCCGCCCACGGGGTGACCACCGGGATCTCCGCGGCCGATCGCGCGGTAACCGTGCGCGCGGCGGTCGCGCCCGACGCCCGTCCCGAGGACCTGGTGCAGCCGGGTCACATCTTTCCGCTGATGGCGCTGCCGGGCGGTGTGCTGAACCGCGCCGGGCACACCGAGGCGGGCTGCGACCTGGCCCGTCTCGCCGGGCTCGAGCCCGCGGCGGTAATCGTCGAGATCCTGAACGACGACGGCAGCATGGCCCGGAGGCCCGATCTGGAGCGCTTCGCCGAGCGCCACGGTCTGAAGATCGGCACCATTGCCGACCTCATCCACTACCGCCTCGCCAACGAGACTACGATCGAGCGGGTCGCCGAGTGCGAGCTGCCGACGGCGCACGGGCGGTTTCGGCTCCATGCGTACCGGGAGCTGACCTCCAACGACGTGCACCTCGCGCTGGTGATGGGCGAGATCGAGGCGGATCGGCCGACGCTGGTCCGGGTCCAGGTCCGCAATACCCTGTGCGACCTGCTCGAGCCGCAGCGCGAGGATTGCGCCTACCCGCTGCGCCGCGCGCTGGCGCAGGTGGCGCGCGCCGGCGAAGGGGTGGTGGTCGTACTGCACCAGGCGGAGAGCGCCCAGGACCTGGTGCGGCGAATCCGTGGCTACGCGCTGGAGGACCAGAGCGGACAGCTGCCGCGCCAGGAGCCGGCGGCGGACCTGCGCACCCACGGCATCGGCGCCCAGATCCTGGCCGATCTCGGGGTTGGCAAGATGCGCGTTATCATGAGCACACCGCGCAAGGTCCTGGCGCTGTCCGGTTTCGACCTCGAGGTCGTCGAGCAGGTGCCCTGGGACTGAGGCGCGGTGCATTCAATCGGGAACATGGAACGGGAATCGGGCATGAAATCCAAGATCATCGAGGGCGAGCTCACGGCCCGCGGAGCGCGCATCGCGCTGGCGGTGTCACGGTTCAACAGCTTCATCACCGAGAGCCTGCTCGAGGGCGCGCTCGATGCCCTGCGACGCCATGGCGCCGTCGAGGCCGACCTCCAGGTCGTGCGCGTGCCCGGTGCCTTCGAGATGCCGCTGGTGGTGCAGCGGCTCGCGGCCTCCGGGCGTTACGATGCGGTGATCGCGCTCGGCGCGGTGATCCGCGGTGGCACGCCACACTTCGAGTACGTGGCGGGCGAGTGCACCAAGGGGATTGCGCAGGCCTCGATGCAGACCGGGGTGCCGGTGGCATTTGGCATCCTCACCACCGACACCATCGAGCAGGCGATCGAGCGCGCGGGCACCAAGGCGGGCAACAAGGGCGCCGAGGCGGCGCTGTCGGCGATCGAGATGGTGAACCTGCTGCGCCAGATCGAGACATGAGCCGCAAGCGCACCTGGTCGCGGCGGTGCGCCGTGCAGGCGCTGTACCAGTGGGAGCTGACCGCGCAGGAGCCGGGCGAGGTCTCGCGGTTGTTTCCCGCCGATCAGGACATGGCCCAGGCGGATGCGGCCTACTTCGATGACCTGTTTTGCGGCGCGGTGCGCCAGGCCGAGCACCTGGACGCCGAGCTCGCGCCGCTGCTCGACCGGGCGGTGGCCGAGCTCGACCCGGTGGAGCGCGCGATCCTGCGCCTCGGCGCCTACGAGCTCGCGGCCCACCCGGAGGTTCCCTACAAGGTCGTCATCAACGAGGCGGTGGAGCTGGCCAAGCGGTTCGGCGGCGAGCAGGGACATCGCTACGTGAACGGCGTGCTCGACAAGGTCGCGGGCAAGCTGAGGGCCGCCGAGCGACGGGCGGTCGCCGATCGCTGAGACTTCGCCGGCCGGGCGGCGGCAGCGGGTCGTGGCAACTCGCGCCGCGCCTCGCGGGTGAGCGCATGCCACTTTCCGAATTCGAGATCATCGAGCGTTACTTTCGGCGCCACGCCGGCGCGCGCGACGACGTGGTGCTCGGCATCGGTGACGACGCGGCCCTGGTGCGGCCGCCGCCGGGGTTGGAACTCGCGCTCGCCATCGACACCCTGGTCTCGGGCGTGCACTTCCTGCCCTCCACCGACCCCGCCGCCCTCGGGCACAAGGCGCTTGCGGTCAACCTCAGCGACCTCGCGGCGATGGGCGCGGAGCCGGCCTGGGCGACCCTGTCGCTGACCCTTCCAGCGGCCGACGAGGAATGGCTGGAGCCGTTCGCGGCCGGGTTCGCGGCCCTGGCGCGCAACCATGGGGTGGCGCTGATCGGCGGTGACACCACCCGCGGTCCGCTCAGCATCACGGTGCAGGTGGCCGGCCTGATACCACCCGGCCAGGCCTTGCGGCGCAGCGGCGCCCAGCCCGACGACCTGATCTGGGTGACCGGCACCCTGGGCGATGCGGCGTTGGCACTGCGCTGCCTGGAGGGCACGGCAAAGGTGGCGCGCGCGCGGCTTGGGCCGCTGCTGCAGCGCCTGGAGCGACCCCTGCCGCGGGTGCGCGAGGGCCAGGCGCTGCGCGGCGTCGCCTCGGCGGCGATCGATGTTTCCGATGGTCTTGCCGCCGACCTGGGTCACCTGCTCGCAGCGGAGCGGCACGGCGCCACCCTCCACGCCGCGCGCCTGCCGCTTTCGGCGCCGGTCCAGGAGCAGGTGGCCGCGACCGGAGACTGGATGCTGGCCCTGGCGGGCGGTGACGACTACGAGCTGTGCTTCACCACGGACGCGCGGCATCGCGCCGAGGTCGAGAGCCGCTTCACGGCGCTGGGCACGCCCTGCGCCTGCATCGGCCAGGTGCGCGCCCATCCGGGACTGCGGGTGGTGCTCGAGGGTGGCGAGGTGCTGGATCCGGCCGGCGCGGGTTACCGCCACTTCGGTGGCCGTTGAGGCGAGGCGGCGCGTGGACCTGGCCGATCTGCTCAAGCGCAACCGCGCCCCCGCCTCGCTGTGGCGCAACCCGGTGCACTTCCTCGCCTGCGGCTTCGGCAGCGGCGCGGCGCCCTTCGCGCCTGGCACCTTCGGGACGGCCGCCGCCATCCCGATCTATCTGCTGATGCAGCCGCTGCCGCTGTGGTCGTACCTGGCGATCGTGGTGCTGCTCTTTCTGGTCGGCGTCGGCATCTGCGAGCAGACCGCCGAGGATTTCGGCGTGCACGATCATGGCGCCATCGTCTGGGACGAGATCGTCGGCTACCTGGTGACCATGATCGCGGCGCCCTCCGGCTGGCCGTGGGTGGTGGCGGGGTTCTTCCTGTTTCGCGTCTTCGACGTGGTGAAGCCCTGGCCGATCCGGGCACTGGACCGCGGGGTGGGCGGCGGGCTGGGGATCATGGCGGATGATCTTCTGGCCGGGATCTATGCGGCGCTCGCTTTGCAGGTGATCGCGCTCGCGCTCGGCTGAGTGCCGGCGGGCTCAGTCGTCGTCGTAGCCCTCGGGCAGTTCGTGGGCGATGCCCTTGTGGCACTCGATGCAGGTCTCGCCCTTCTCCAGGGCGTCCTTCATCTTCTCCTGAGCGCGCCGGGTCTG
>JBFKOE010000154.1:0-4722 GCA_041629015.1 Gammaproteobacteria bacterium | reverse complement strand
GCTGAGCCCGGTCCAAAGGTCGTGGGTCAGGCAGCGCTCGCCGTCCTGGCAGTTGCCCAGGCCACCGCAGCGCGTGGTGTCGGTGCTCTCGTCCACCGCGGCGATGATCTCGGCCACCGAGATCTCGGTCGCCGGCCGCGCCAGCCGGTATCCGCCGTGCGGCCCGCGGGTGCCCTTTACCAGCCCGCGACCGCGCAGCTTGGCGAACAGTTGCTCAAGGTAGGAGAGCGATATGCCCTGGTACTCGGAGATGTCCGCGAGCGGAACGGGCTTGAGGCGTTCGTGCAGGGCCAGGTCGAGCATGGCGGTGACCGCGTAGCGGCCCTTGGTGGTGATGCGCATGTTGCTGCTCCTCCTTACTCTTCCGTGAAACGGGGACTGCAACCGCCGGGCCGAGCCGCGACCGAGTCGGCCTTCCCTCTTCGGTATCCCCGCCTGATCGCCCGCCTGTTCCGTGGCCGGCCTGGCATGGCGTGGTTGCGCGCCATAAGACCTACAATCTAGGTTGGTTTTAAACCAATGATCCCGAGTTTTCAAGTCAAGTATAGAAGAGCCGCGACGAAGGCCGGAGCCCGGCCGCTGGCGCCCTGTCCCAGGGGGGCGGAGCGCCCGTCGCCCGCGCCACGTAGGTCGGGCGGATGAGCCGCGGCCGCCCAGCGCCGCTGCTCGAGGTACGCGGACTGGTCAAGCGCTATCGCGAGGGCGAGGGCGAGCGCACCGTCCTCGACGGGCTCGAGCTGGAGCTCGCGGCCGGCGAGTTCATGGTGCTGCTCGGCAGGAGCGGAAGCGGCAAGTCGACCCTTCTCAACCTGATCAGCGGCGTCGACCGGGCCGACGCCGGCACGGTGCGCCTGGACGGCGCGGACCTGGGCCAGCTCAGCGAGCGCGGCCGCACGCTGCTGCGCCGCGACCGCATCGGGTTCGTCTACCAGTTCTTCAACCTGATCCCCATCCTCACCGTCTGGGAGAACGTGCTGCTGCCCATGGAGTTCGCCGGGCGCGCGCCGGCCGCTGCCGTCGAGCGGGCGCGCGGCATCCTCGAGCGCGTGGGGCTGGCGGCGCGCACGGACACCTATCCGGACCGCCTGTCCGGCGGTGAGCAGCAGCGCGTGGCCCTGGTGCGCGCCCTGGTGCACGAGCCTCGGCTCCTGCTGGCCGACGAGCCGACCGGAAACCTCGATGCCGCCAGCGGCGCGCAGGTCCTGCAGCTGCTGCGGGAGCTGTCGCGCGGGCGCCACGCGGTGCTGATGGTCACCCACAGCGAGGAGGCGGCCAGGGTCGCCGATCGAGCCTTGGTGCTGGAGGCGGGCCGCCTTCGACCCCTGCAGGCGGGCGAGCCGTGAACCGGGCCCTGGCGCGCCTCTCGCGCCGCTACCTCGCGGCGCACCCGCTGCAGCTGGCGTTGGCCGTCATCGGCATCGGTCTGGGGGTCGCGGTCGCGGTCGCGATCGCCGTGGCCAGCGAGAGCGCCCGTACCGCGATGCGCTTATCGGTCGAGGGCATCGCCGGCCCGGTGACCCATCGGCTGTGGGGGCCGCCCCAGGGGATTGACGAGTCGCTGTACGTCGAGCTGCGCACCCGCCACGGCCTGAGCCTCGCCGCGCCGGTGCTGGAGGGTTTTCTGCGCCGCGGGGAGCGCACCGTGCGCGTGCTCGGCGTCGATCCGCTCGCCGAGCTCGAGATTGGGCGCTTCGGCTTTGCGGTCGGCGAGCTGGACGGCGGCACCAGCGAGCTGATGACGACGCCCGGGGCCGTGGCGCTGACCGATGCCACGGCCCGGGCGCTGGAGGTCGAGCTCGGGCAGCGCTTCGCCGTCGAGGTCGCCGGGCGCTCGCGACTGCTGACCGCCCGGGCGCTGCTCGGCGGGTCGGCGCTGGGCGCCGCGGCCGAGGACCTGCTGGTCATGGATATCGGGGCCGCTCAGGAGCTCTTCGACCAGCGCGGGCGGCTGAGCTGGATCGACCTGACCCTGGAGCCGGCGGAGCTCGAAAGCCTGGGCAGGCTGCTGCCGGCAGGCCACAAGCTGGAGGCCGTCGGCGCCCGCAGCGAGACGCTGGAGAGCATCACCCGCGGCTTCACGCTCAACCTGCGGGCCCTGTCGCTGCTGGCGCTGGCGGTGGGTGCGCTGCTGATCTACAACACCCTGAGCTTCTCGGTGGTGCAGCGCCGCGGTCAGCTGGGTGCGCTGCGCGCGCTGGGGGCGACCCGGGGCCAGGTGTTCGCCATGGTGATGGGCGAATCGCTCGGCGTCGCCGCTATCGGCACGGCCCTGGGCATCGGCGCCGGCATCCTCCTGGCGCAGGGCCTGGTGCACCTGGTGGCGCGGACCATCAACGATCTCTATTTCGTGCTCAGCGTCACCCGCCTGGACCTGGACCCGGCGGTGCTGGCGCAGGGCGTGGCGCTCGGTCTCGGGGTGGCGGTGATCGCCGCCATGGTCCCGGCGCTGGAGGCCGCGAACACGCGGCCGCAGCTGGCGCTCGCGCGCTCGGTGATCGAGCAGCGCAGCCGCCGGCTGCTGGCGTGGAGCAGCATGCTGGGTCTCGGCCTGCTCGCGGGCGGCGCGCTGCTGCTGCTCCCCGAGGGTTTTGTCTGGGCCCTGGCGGCGGTGCTGCTGATGATGCTCGGCTGCGCCTTTCTCACCCCGCTCGCCGCGGCGGGCATCCTGGTCCCAGTGGAGCGCCTGCTGCGCCGCCGCTTCGGCCTCGGCGCTTCCCTGGCCGCGCGCGGGGTGAGCGCGGCGCTCAGCCGCACCTCCCCGGCGATCGCCGCGCTCAGCATCGCCATCGCCGCCGCCGTGGGCATGGGCGTCATGGTCGAGAGCTTTCGCGCCACGGTTGCCGACTGGCTGGACTACCATCTGCAGGCCGACGCCTACGTCTCGGTCGCCGGTCGCTACGGGACCCGCCAATCCGCCCCGCTCGACCCCGGCCTGGTCGCCCGGGTCGCCGCCATGCCCGGGGTCCAGGGCCTGGCGACCTGGCGCGGCGTTGAGGTCGACTCGCAGTTCGGCCCGAGCCGGCTCTCGGTGCTCGGTCCCGGGCCGCGCAGCCGCGCGGGCTACCGCCTGCTCGATCCCGGCGGCGAGGCCTGGGAGCGCTTTCTGAACGGCGCGGTGCTGGTCTCCGAGTCCTACGGGCGCCGTCACGGCGTCGGCGCCGGTTCCGACCTGGTCCTGGTAACCGCGTCGGGCCCGCGGACCTTTGCCGTCGCCGGGGTCTACTTCGACTACGGCTCGGACCGCGGCTACATCCTGATGGAGCGCGGCCAATACCTGCGTCACTGGCCGGATTCGGTGATCTCGGCGCTCGGGATCTACCTGGAGGCGGGTGCCGAGCTGGGGCCGCTGCTGGACCGCGTCCATGCCGGCGCGGGCGAGGATCAGCGGATCGTCGTGCGCAGCAACCGCGACCTGCGCGAGGCCTCGCTGCGCATCTTCGACCGGACCTTCACCATCACCCGGGTGCTGCAGCTGCTGGCCGTGGCGGTGGCCTTCGTGGCCGTAGCCAGTGCGCTGCTGGCGATTCAGCTCGAGCGCGCCCGCGAGTTCGCCATCCTGCGCGCCACCGGCCAGACCCCGGCGGGGCTGTGGGCGCTGGTGCTCGCCCAGACCGGTCTCATGGGGTTGGTTGCCGGGCTGCTGGCGCTGCCGAGCGGCGGCCTGCTGGCCGTGCTCCTGACCGACGTGGTCAGCGTGCGCTCCTTCGGCTGGACGCTCCACTGGCAGGTGCCCGCGGGGAGCGTGCTCGGCGCGCTGGGCCTGGCGGTGGGCGCCGCCCTGCTCGCCGCCGTGTTGCCGGCCCGGCGCCTGGCGCGGGTTCCGCCGGCGTTGGCGCTGCGGGCCGAATGAAGCCGCGGCGCCGCCATTGGCTTGTCGTGAGCGCGCTGTTGGCGGGCGGCGCGCTGGTGGTGTGGCTGGCGCGCCCCCCCGAGCCGCCGACCGCAGCGCGACCCGCGCTGGAGCCGGTGTCGGTGCTGAGCGCCGCGGGTGGCGATTTCGCCCGAGTCGAGCGCCCGCGCGCCTTCGTCTTCCCGGACGACCACGGCGCGCACCGCGATTTCCGCCACGAGTGGTGGTATTTCACCGGCAACCTGCACGGTCCGGAAGGGCAGCCGCTCGGCTACCAGCTGACCCTGTTCCGCTTCGCGCTGGCCGCCGAGCCCGCCGCGCCGGTCGCCGGGCAACGCTCGGCCTGGGCTACTCGCCAGGTCTATATGGGGCACCTCGCGCTCGCCGACATCGGCTCCGGGCGTTTCTTTCCGTTGCAGCGCTTCGCCCGCGAGGCGCTCGGCCTGGCCGGGGCCGAGGCCGATCCGCTGCGCGTGTGGCTCTACGACTGGGAGATCGCCGGCCTGCCTGGCGTCGAGCACGGTTTTCGGCTGCGCGCGCGCGAGGGCGGGCTCGGCGTGGACCTGGAGCTGCGCGCCGCGAAGCCGCCCATCGCGCAGGGCGACGCCGGCGTGAGCCGCAAGGGACCGGAGCCGGGCAACGCCAGCCACTACTATTCCTACACCCGGCTCGCGACCCGGGGCACGGTGTGGCTCGACGGCCAGGCCCGCGCGGTGAGCGGCGCGAGCTGGATGGACCGTGAGTGGGGCAGCAGCGCCCTGGGGCCGGATCTGGCCGGTTGGGACTGGTTCGCCTTGCAGCTGGAAGACGGCAGCGAGTTGATGTTTTATGATCTGCGCCGCCGCGGCGAGCCGCGACGCAGCCCCTTCAGT
>JBFKOE010000153.1:0-4736 GCA_041629015.1 Gammaproteobacteria bacterium | reverse complement strand
GGATCTCCGGCCGCACCCAGCGCTCGATGAGATCGCGGCTCACCGCCGTCTGCCCAGTCGGTATTCGGCCGAGCGGGCGTGGGCCGTCAGCCCCTCCCCGCGGGCCAGTCGCGCGGCCACCGCACCGAGTTGCCGCGCGCCGGCCTCCGAGCAGCCAATCAGGCTGGCCCGCTTCTGGAAGTCGTAGACGCCCAGCGGCGAGGAGAAGCGCGCGGTCCGCGAGGTCGGCAGGACGTGGTTCGGCCCCGCACAGTAATCGCCGATCGCCTCGGCCGTGTGGCGGCCGAGGAAGATCGCCCCGGCGTGGCGGATCTGCGCGGCCAGCGCCTGGGGCTCGGCGACCGAGAGCTCGAGATGCTCGGGCGCGATGGCGTTGGCCACCGCGGCCGCCTCGTCGAGGTCGCGCACCTCGATCAGGGCGCCGCGCGCCGCGAGCGAGGCGCGGATGATGTCGGCCCGCTCCATTCCCGGCGCCAGGGCCTCGATTCGCTGAGCAACCCGCTCGAGAAACTCGGAATCCGGGCTGACCAGGATGGCCTGCGCATCCTCGTCGTGCTCGGCCTGGGAGAACAGGTCCATGGCGATCCAGTCCGCATCGGTCTCGCCATCGCAGATCACCAGGATCTCCGAGGGACCCGCGATCATGTCGATGCCGACCGCGCCGAAGACCATGCGCTTGGCGGTGGCGACGTAGATGTTGCCCGGGCCGACGATCTTGTCCACGCGCGGCACCGTCTCGGTGCCGTAGGCGAGCGCAGCCACCGCCTGCGCACCGCCGATGGCGAGCATGCGGTCGACGCCGGCGATCGCGGCCGCGGCCAGCACCAGCTCGTTGACCTCGCCGCCCGGCGTGGGGACGACCATGACCAGCTCGGGCACGCCCGCCACCTTCGCCGGGACCGCGTTCATCAGCACCGAGGAGGGGTACGCGGCCTTGCCGCCGGGAACGTAGAGCCCCACGCGATCGAGCGGCGTCACCTTTTGACCGAGAAGCGTCCCGTCGTCCTCGGTGTAGGACCAGGACTCCAAGCGCTGGCGCTGGGCATACTGGCGCAGCCGCTCGGCCGCGAACTCCAGGGCAGCGCGATCCTCAGCGGGCAGGGCCTCCCGGGCCTCCCGGGCGCGCGCCAGCGGTATCTCCAGATCGGCCATGCTCGCGGCATCGCGCCGGTCGAGGCGCCGAGTGTAGTCCAGCACCGCGGCGTCGCCGCGGCCGCGCACCGCCTCGATGATCTCGCCGACCGTCGCCAGGACCGCTTGGTCCGATACGCTCTCCCAGCGCAGCAGTTCCCCGAGTTCGGCCTCGAAGTCCGGCTGGCGGGTGCTCAGTCTTCTCATGCTGGCTCCTGCTCCGCGCGCCGGCAGGCAACCGCCAGAGTCTCCACCAGCGCCTGGACGGCCGCGTTCTTCATCTTCATCGCCGCCTTGTTCACCACCAGGCGCGCGCTGATCTCGGCGATCGGCTCCAGCGCCACCAGGCCGTTGGCGCGCAGCGTGTTGCCGGTATCCACCAGATCCACGATGCGATCGGCCAGCCCCACCAGCGGAGCGAGCTCCATGGAACCGTAGAGCTTGATGATTTCCACCTGCCTGCCCTGGCTGGCGAAGTGGCGCCGGGTGGTCTGGGCGTACTTGGTGGCCACCCGCATACGGCCGTTCGGCTCCGGCTGATTGGCCCTGCCGGCCACCACCAGGCGGCAGCGCGCGATACCGAGATCGAGCGGCTCGTAGAGGCCGTCGCCGCCGTGCTCGAGCAGCACGTCCTTGCCCGCCACGCCCAGGTCGGCCGCCCCGTGCTCGACGTAGGTGGGCACATCGGCGGCGCGGATCACCAGCAGGCGGGCTGCTTCCCCGGCATCGATGATCAGCTTGCGGCTGCGCGCCGGATCCTCCTCCGGCACGATGCCGGCGGCGGCCAGCAAGGGCAGCGCCTGCTCCAGGATGCGGCCCTTGGAGACGGCGATGGTGAGCCGGTCGCTCACGCCGGGACCCGGCGGATCTTGGCTCCGAGTTGGGCCAGCTTTTCCTCGATGTTGTCGTAGCCACGATCGATGTGATAGATGCGATCGACCGTGGTCTGACCCTCGGCGACCAGCCCGGCGAGCACCAGGCTCGCCGAGGCGCGCAGGTCGGTGGCCATCACCGGCGCGGCGGTCAGGTGCTCGACACCGGTGCAGATAGCCGTGTTGCCCTTGAGCTCGATCCGCGCGCCCATGCGATCCATCTCGGGCACGTGCATGAAGCGGTTCTCGAAGACCGTCTCGGTGATGGTGCCGACCCCGTTGGCGATCGCGTTGAGCGCGGTGAACTGGGCCTGCATGTCGGTCGGAAACGCCGGGTAAGGCGCCGTGCGCACGTTCACCGCCCGCGGTCGGCGCCGGTCGCAATCGAGCGTGATCCAGTCATCGCCGACCTCGATTTCGGCACCGGCCTCGCGCAGCTTGACGATCACGGCGTCGAGCAGCCCCGGGCGCGTGTCCTTCACCCGTATCGAGCCGCCGGTCATGGCCGCGACCACCAGGAAGGTCCCGGTCTCGATGCGATCCGGCAGAATCCGGTAACGCCCGCCGCGCAAACGCTCGACGCCTTGCACGGTAATGGTGTCCGTGCCCTGTCCCGAGATACGCGCGCCGAGATCGTTCAGGCAGTTGGCCAGATCGACCACCTCGGGCTCGCGCGCGGCATTCTCGATGACCGTCTCGCCCACGGCGAGGGTGGCCGCCATCATCAGGTTTTCGGTGCCGGTCACGGTCACCATGTCGAGGAATATGCGGGTGCCGCGCAGCTTCTTCGCCCGCGCGCGGATGTAACCGCCCTCGACCTCGATGTCCGCCCCCATCGCCCGCAGGCCGTCGATGTGCAGATTCACCGGGCGCGAACCGATGGCGCAACCACCGGGCAGGGACACGTCGGCCTCGCCGAAACGCGCCAGCAGCGGACCGAGCACCAGGATCGAGGCACGCATGGTCTTCACCAGCTCGTAGGGGGCGACGAAGTTGTTGATGGCGCGCGGGTCGACCTCGACGTTCATGCGCTCGTCAACCGTCAACTCGACGCCCATGCCGCCGAGCAGCTCCATGGTAGTGGTGATGTCGTGCAGGTGGGGGATGTTGCTGATGGTCACCTGACCGTCGGCCAGCAAGGTCGCGATCATGATCGGCAGGGCGGCGTTCTTCGCACCCGACATGCGCACGTCACCGCGCAGCGGCGCACCGCCTTCAATGATCAGCCGATCCATCGATCGCCCCCTCGAATGCAGTCGGCCACGCCAGCGCCTGCCGCGCGCATCCGCCGCGTTCGCGACATCGCGAGACTCACGGAACCGCGGCCCGTCGCGCTCCTGTCTCGCGCCCGTGGAAAGGGGCCTATCATATAGAAATTCGCGCGCCCGCGGGACCGGGCGCGGGCGCTTCGCTCAGGGGCGGGCGTCATCCAGCGGCAAAATGCGCTCAAGGCGGCTGACGCTGGCGATGTGGCGCATCTGCTCGGGGACGTTCACGAAGCGCAGATCCCGTCCGGCACGCCGCGCCTGGCGGACCCACTCCACCAGCAGCGCCAGGCCCGCGCTGTCGCTGCGCACGACCCCACCGAGATCGACGATCGCCGGGGCGGCGTCGCCGAAGGGGTCGTGATTGCGCGCGAGAAGTTCCGGAACGGTGTCGATGTCGAGCGGCCCGCTCACGCGCAGCACGTGATCGGGCTGGAGCTCCAGCCGCAGCTCAGCGCCCGGCACCGCTCTTGTTCCGCGACGCCAGAGTCTCAATCAGGGCATCCAGGCTGCCAGCGCGGATCTCGTTGGCGAAGGTGGTTCGATAATTGGCCACCAGGCTGATCTCGTCGATCGCCACATCGTAGACCTTCCACGAGCCGTCCTTGAGATACATACGGTAGTCGATGGGGATCGGAAAGGCCCCCGGCTGCTCGACCTCGGCGCGCACCTTTACCTCGGTGTCGCCGGGCTTCATGCGCAACGGCTCCAGCTTGATCTGCTGGCCGGTGTACTCGGTCAGCGCCGTGGCGTAAGTTCGCACCAGCAGGCTGGTGAACTCCTCCTGGAAGCGTTGGCGCTGCTGCTCGGTCGCCGTCCGCCAGTACTTCGCCAGCACCCACTGCGAAATGCGCTCGAAGTCGAAGTGCGGCAGCGCTATGCGCCGCACCAGCCCGTAGACGTGCTCCGGGTTCTTCTCGATCTCGGCCTTGTCCGCCTTGAGCGCCGCAAACAATTCGTCGGTGGTGCGAGCCACCACTTCCTGCGGCTCGGTGCTCGCCGCCGCCGAACTGAAAATCGCCGCGCAAAGTGCCATCGCCACCCAGCTACGCAATCGGATACGCATCATCGGAATGCCCCCGTAACCTGTCGCAGCTCCGACACCTTCATGTTGTAATCGTTCACCGCCTGCAGGTACTCGCTGTGCGTGAGCACATAGGTGCGGAACGCCTCGATGACCCGCGATGACTCCTCGACGCCAGCCTCGAAATCGGCGTAGCTGGCGATCATCCAACGCCGCCCATTGCGGCTCCCCTGCTCCAGCTCGCGCACGGCGGTCTGCAAGGCGCCCAGCTGGTGAACCTTCTCAGCCACCTCGAAGGGGATCCCCAGGCGGGCAAAGGATGAGAGTTCGATCAGGGCATCGAGTTCCGCCTGCGCCCGCGCCGCCTGGGCCGGTTGACGCCCGCTGTCCCAGCTCCACTGCAGGCCGATCACCGGGGTGGCGCCCGCGTGGTTGAAGGGGTCG
>JBFKOE010000152.1:0-4741 GCA_041629015.1 Gammaproteobacteria bacterium | reverse complement strand
GGTGCTGGACACCACGATCACCATTCAGGCCCGCCCCGATGAAGACGGCGCGGCCCGGGAATACCCCGAGGTCCCGGGCTGGGAGGCCCTCGACAAGGAGGCCCTGCTGGACAAGATCCGCCTCGGCGGCATCGTCGGCCTGGGCGGCGCCACCTTCCCGACCTACAAGAAGCTCAAGCTGCCACCCGAGGCCCGGGTCGACACGCTGATCATCAACGGCTCCGAGTGCGAGCCCTACCTGACCTGCG
The DNA here is from genome assembly GCA_041629015.1 of Gammaproteobacteria bacterium. Taxonomy (GTDB): domain Bacteria; phylum Pseudomonadota; class Gammaproteobacteria; order QQUJ01; family QQUJ01; genus JBFKOE01. The sequence goes on along the minus strand of JBFKOE010000152.1, from coordinate 4,493 downwards.
ACTACCGGCTGATGCTGGAGGAGCCCGAGTCCGTGGTGCTTGGGGCCTGGCTCATCGCCAAGATCATCGGCGTCGCCAGCTGCCTGATCGGCGTCGAGGACAACAAGCGCCCGGCCGCCGAGGCCATCGAGCAGGCGATCGAGCGACTCGGCATCGCCCGCATGGACCCGCCGGTGCGCATGGAGGTGGTGCTCACCCAGACCAAGTACCCGCAGGGCTCGGAGAAGCAGCTCATCCAGGCCCTGCTGCAGCGCGTGGTGCCCAAGGGCAAGCTGCCGCTGCACGTCGGCGTGGTGGTGCAGAACGTCGCCACCGCCTACGCCTGCCTGGACGCGGTCCGCTACCACAAGCCCGTGCTCGATCGCGTGGTGACCATCTCCGGTCTCGGCATCACCCAGCCCAGGAACCTGCGCCTGCCCATCGGCACCACGGTGCAGGAGATCATCAAGGCCTGCGGCGGGCTCAAGGACGGCGTGGTCAAGATCCTGGCCGGCGGGCCGATGATGGGCCGTACCCTTGGAGACATGGGCGCGCCGGTCACCAAGGGCACCAGCGGCCTGCTGTTCCTGACCCGGGCCGAGACCAACCTGGGCAACTTCCAGGCCTGCGTGGGCTGCGGCGAGTGCCTGGACGTCTGCCCGCTCGGCCTCGAGCCCAACCGGGTCTCGGTGCTGGTCGAGGCGGGCCGGCCGCTGGAGACCGAGCCGTTCGGCGCGCTGGAGTGCTTCGAGTGCGGCTGCTGCGCCTACGCCTGCCCGTCGAACCGGCCCCTGGTGCAGTTCATGCAGATGGCCAAGTCGGCAATGCGGCGCCGGATCGCGGCGGCGGGGAAGGCGGCATGAGCGAGGCCCAGCCCGCGCTGCACATCTCCTACGGCCCCCACATTCGCCGCGGGCGCACCACGGCGGAGATCATGTGGCTGGTCAACCTGTCGCTGCTGCCGGCGCTGGTGTGGGCGATCCTGGTCTTCGGCTGGAACGTGCTCGGCGTGACCGTGGCGTCCATCCTCGGCTGCATCGCCGCCGAGCACCTCACCTGCATGGCGCAGCGGCGGGCGACCACGATCAGCGACGGCTCGGTGGTGTGCACCGGCATCCTGCTCGCCTACACGCTGCCGCCGGCGATCCCGCTGTGGATGCCCTTCGTCGGCGCGGCGCTGGGCACCGTGCTCGCCAAGGGCGTGTTCGGCGGCCTCGGCTACAACGTGCTCAACATCGCCCTGGTGGCGCGCGCCATCATGATGGCCACCTTCCCGGTGGAGATGACCACCGCCTGGCTGCAGCCGCAGTTCGGCGACCTCTCGGGGATTGACGCGCTCAGCGGCGCCACCCCGCTGGCGGAGCTCAAGAACGCCAGCGCGGAGCTCGCGCCCGGCGCCATCGGCGGCATTCCGGAAGGCTACGAGTATTGGACCGCGATGGTGCTCGGGCTGCGCCCGGGCAGCATCGGCGAGGTCTCGGTGCTCATGATCGTCGTCGGCGCGCTCTTCCTGCTCTGGCAGCGGATCATCAAGCTCTGGATTCCGCTCAGCGTCATCGCCGGGGTGCTGATCATGGCGCCCTTCTCGGCCGAGCCCGACCTCTACATGCTGCTCGGCGGGCTGTGGCTGGGCGCCTTCTTCATGGCCACCGACTACGTCACCAGCCCCTCCACGCCCAAGGGCCAGATCGTGTTCGGCCTGGGTATCGGCATCCTCACCGGGATCATCCGCAACTGGGGCGGCTACCCGGAAGGCATCTGCTACGCGATCCTGCTGATGAACATCTTCGCGCCGGCGCTGGACGAGTGGTTCCCGCCCAAGCGGGTGGCCGAAGAGGGGACGCCGTCGTGAGCACCAACGAGCCCGACCAGATCACCGTGCACGGGCACACCCACGTGCTCAAGCCGGTGAACCAGGCGCCGCCGACCCCGGCGGAGATGCTGCGCATCGCCCTGGGACTCACGGTGGTGTGCCTGATCGCGGCCGTCATCCTCGCCTTCTTCTACTACATCACCCAGCCCGCCAAGGAGCACAACCAGCTCGAGCGCGAGCAGCGCACCATTCGCCAGCTGCTGAATCTCGGGCCCGAGGCGAGCATCGACGAGGTGCGCCGATACCTGCACTGGCGCGGCAACGAGCTTGAGGTGCTGTACTTGGCCAATGCCAGCCTGGCGCACCTGGATGACGACGGGGCCGAGCTCGCGCGCCTGGACGTGCCCGACGAGATCCGTGTCAGCACCTCGGGCGACGCCAAGGATACCTGGGTGCGCGGCCGAATCGCGGGCGCGAACGAGGAGTCGCTGCGCTACGTGGGGCGCTTCTTCGTCGGTCGCGAGAAGGGCGCGGCCGTCGGCTACGTGATCGAGGGCATCAGCGTCGGCTACAAGACCTTCATCCGCTTCTTCCTCGCCCTCGACTCGCAGTTCCGCCTTCAGGGGCTGGAGATCGTGCACCACGAGGAAGACCCGGGCCTCGGCGACGAGATCACCCAGCCCTACTTCAAGAACCAGTTCGCCGGGCGCACCCGCGACCAGATCGCGACCCTGGAGGTCACCAAGGACCCGCTGCCCAAGGAGTGGAAGCTGGCGGTGGAGAGCCTGCCCGAGCTCGGCTTCGGTGAGTGGCTGAAGCAGTTCGAGCCCGAGATCGCACGCCACCCCAACATCTACGCCATCACCGGCGCCACGATCAGCAGCGAGGCGGTGAGCGACGGCGTCAAGCGGTCGCTGGGTAATTTCCTCAAACGCATGCAGTCCGTGGAGCGCTACCTATGAGCAGGCCGCCGCCACCCGTATCCACCCTGATCATGCGCGGGCTGTTCGACGAGAACCCCGTGTTCCGCCTGGCGCTCAGCCTCTGCCCCGCGGTGGCGGTGACCACCTCGGTGAAGAACGGCCTGATGCTGGGCGTGGCGGTGTTCGTGGTGCAGGTACTCTCCAGCGTCTCGGCCTCGGCGCTCAAGAACGTCATCATCTCCAAGATCCGCATTCCCGTTTTCATCATCATCATCGCGATCTGGGTCACGGTGATGGACATGACGCTGGCGGCATATTTCCCGGAGGTCTACGAGGAGGTCGGCCTGTACGTGAAGCTGATCGTCGCCTTCGCGATCATCATCTCGCGCATGGAGCTGTTCTCCATGAAGAACCCCGTGGTGCCCTCCTTCTGGGACGGCTTCGGCATGGGCGTCGGCTTCCTGGTGGCGATGATCCTGACCGGCGCCTTTCGTGAGCTGGTCGGCAGCGGCGCCATCTTCGGCATCGAGGTGGTCGAGTTCAAGCCGCTGCTGCTGATCGTGCTGCCTGCGGGCGGCTTCTTCACCATCGGGCTGATCATGGCCCTGTTCAACTGGGTCGATCTCAAGCGGGGCAAGAAGCTTCCGGGCGATTACACGGGCTGCCATGGCTAACAGCGCGGAAATCGTAAGCGATCGCCAGATCCTGGTCGAAGGGCTCCCCACCACCGACATCGGCGGGCTTCGCCTGGTGCTGGAGAAGGACGCCGACATCCCGCTCCTGATCACCGAGATCGCGCCGGGCGAGAAGCCGGGCAGCTACCTGCTCACCACCGCCGAGAGCCTGAGCAGCCAGGAGACCTATCTCCTAAGCGCCGGTGCCGACGCCGGCTGGGTGATCGCGCCCTCGATGTTCACGGTGTTCGTATCGGTGATCATCGCCTCGGCGCTGATCAGCAACTTCGTGTTCACCAAGTACCTCGGGCTGTGCGTGTTCTTCGGCGTCAGCCGGCGCAAGGAGACCGCGATCGGCATGGGGGTGACCTTCACCGTGGTCGGGCTGCTCAGCGGGACCCTGGCCTGGGGGCTGCACCAGTTCGCTCTCGATCCGCTGCGCCTCGATTTCCTGCAGATCATCGCCTTCATCGGCATTGTCGCCTGCCTGGTGCAGGCCACCGACCTCATCCTGAAGAAGGTCAATCCCATCCTGCACAGCAAGTTCGGCATCTACCTGGTGCTGATCACGACCAACTGCATCATCCTCGCCGTGCCGCTGCTCAACGCCACCGCGGGGGCGTCGTTCATCGAGGCGCTGGGCCTGGCGATGGGCTCCGGCCTGGGCTTCGCGGTGGCGCTGTTCATGATGAGCTGCGCGCGCGAGAAGGTGGAGCTCGCCCCCGTGCCGCAGGTGTTCAAGGGGCTGCCCATCTCCTTCATCATCGCCGGGCTGTTCGCGCTGAGCTTTCTCGGCTTCACCGGCCTCAAGGTAGGCTAGCGTCATGGACCTGCTGTCGATCGCGATCTGGGGCGTGCTGGTTTTCACGGTCGTCGGGCTGATCTTCGGGATCGCCCTCGCGGCCGCCGCACACAAGTTCCACGTCCCCACCAACCCGGTCATCGACGAGGTCAAGGACAACCTGCCGGCGGCAAACTGCGGGGCCTGCGGCTTCGCCGGCTGCGCCACCTACGCCGAGAAGGTGGTCGAGGACCCCGAGGTCGCGGCCTCGCTGTGCACGCCGGGCGGCCAGGAGGTGGCGATCGACATCAGCCGCCTGACCG
>JBFKOE010000151.1:0-4744 GCA_041629015.1 Gammaproteobacteria bacterium | reverse complement strand
GCGGTTGGGCGAGGACAACGCCGTGCACGCGTTCGCATCGCTGGGCGGTGCGCCGCAGGACACGGGTTATGGTGGCGAGCCGACCCGCCTCGAGATCGGCGATCGCAATGTCATCCGCGAGTACAGCACCTTCAGCCGCGGGACGGTGAGCGGGCACGGCGTGACGCGAATCGGCAACGACAATTTCTTCATGGCCTACACCCATGTCGCCCACGACTGCGTGGTCGAGGACAACACGGTGTTCGCGAACGCCGCGTCCCTGGCCGGGCACGTGCTCGTGGAGGAGTTCGCGATCCTGAGCGGTTTCGCGATCGTGCACCAGTTCTGCCGCATCGGCACGCACAGCTTTTGCGCGATGGGCAGCGTGATCAGCAAGGATGTTCCGCCCTACGCGATGGTCGCCGGCAATCCGGCGAGCCCGCACGGCATCAACACCAAGGGACTGAGGCGCCGGGGCTTCAGCGCCGACACCGTGCAGCGGCTGCGCGCGGCGCACAAGGTGATCTACAAGTCGCATCGGACCCTTGCGAGCGCGATCGAGGAATTGCGCCGCCTGGGGACCGAGTGCCCCGAGGTTATGCGGATCGCCGAATTCCTGAACACCTCCAAGCGCAGCATCGTGCGCTGAGGCTGCGAGCTCGGCGGCGACGAGTGCAAGCGTGCCACCTGTCCGCATAGCGATCGTCGCCGGTGAAACCTCGGGAGACTACCTGGCCGCGGGGCTGATCCAGGCCCTGCGCCGGCTGATTCCGGATGCCGAGTTCGAGGGCGTGGCGGGACCGCAGATGATCGCTGCCGGCTGCACTGCGCTGTTCCCGGCCGACAAGCTCGCGCTGCTCGGCCTGGTCGAGGTGCTCGGTCACCTCCCGGAAGTCCTGTCCATACGGCGCCGGCTGTTGCGTCGATATCGCCGCGATCCCCCCGATCTGTTCATCGGCGTCGACGCCCCGGACTTCAACCTGGCCCTGGAGGCCCGGCTGCGCAGCAGCGGGATCAAGACCGCGCACTACGTCAGTCCCACGGTGTGGGCGTGGCGCGGCTACCGGGTGCGCCAGATCGCCCGGGCCGTCGACCTGATGCTCAGCGTCTTTCCCTTCGAGGTCGACTTCTACCGCAGCCACGACGTGCCGGTGCGCTTCGTGGGGCACCCGCTGGCGGATCTCATACCGCTGGAGAGCGATCGCCAGGCGGCGCGCCGCGCGCTCGACCTGAAGCCGACCGGCCCGCTGGTCGCGCTGCTGCCGGGCAGCCGCGGCAGCGAGCTACGCTACCTGGGCGCGCCCTTTTTGGATACCGCCCGGTGGTGCCTCGAGCGCAAACCCGATCTGGAGTTCATCACCCCTTTGGCCAGCCCGCGCATTCGAGCGGCCTTCGAAGCCCTGCTGGTGGGCGAGCGCGGCGCGCTGCCGCTGCGACTGATCGACGGCCAGTCGCGCATGGTCATGCAGGCTGCCGACCTCGTGCTCACCGCCTCGGGGACGGCGACGCTGGAGGCCCTGCTGCTCAAGCGTCCGATGGTGGTCGCCTACCGGATGGCCTTTCTGACCCAGTGGCTCGTGCGCCGGCTCCTCAAGGTGCCCTATTTCTCCCTGCCGAATCTGCTCGCGGGACGCCCGGTGGTCGAGGAGTTCTTCCAGGACGAGGTGCGCGCCGAGCGCATGGGCCCCGCGGTGCTCGAGATCCTGGAACGACCGGACAAGGCCAGAGCATTGCAGGAGACCTTCACCGCCATCCACCAGTCGATGCGCCGAGACGCGAGCCACGAGGCGGCCGCCGCGCTGCTAAGGTTGCTGGAGGACGGGCAGGCGCATGCCAGCGCCGCCTGAGCTCGTCGCCGGGGTGGACGAGGCCGGGCGGGGCCCGCTGGCCGGCCCGGTGGTCGCGGCCGCGGTGATCCTCGACCCCGGGGCACCCGTGCCGGGACTAGCGGACTCCAAGACTCTGTCGCCGGCGCGCCGCGCGGCGCTGTTCGAGGACATTCGGTGTCGAGCGCTGGCATGGTCGGTGGCGGCGGTCGAGGCCGAGGAGATTGACCGGGTGAACATCCTGCAGGCGACCATGCGCGCCATGCGCGAAGCGGTGCTGGGTCTGCGGCCCGGCGCACGACGCGTGCTGGTGGACGGCAACCGCTGCCCGCAGCTGCCGGTCCCGGCGCTCGCGGTGGTCGGCGGCGATCGCCGCGAGGCCGCGATCTCGGCGGCCTCGATCGTCGCCAAGGAGTCGCGCGACGGGATCATGAGGCGGCTGGACGCCGCGCACCCCGGCTACGGCTTTGCCGCGCACAAGGGCTATCCTACGCGGGCCCACCTCGAGGCGCTGCGCGCGCTCGGGCCGAGCCCGGTGCACCGCCTGAGCTTTGGCCCGGTGCGCGCGCTTCTCGAGTCGCGACCTGCGCCGAAGCCCCAGCCGTGACCGGCGCCGCGCGGCATCTCCCGCCCCAGCCCCGCCGCTACCGCCGCGAAGGCTAGCGCCGGAACGATCATGAACGCCGGGTTCGTGCATCTTGGCATCCATACCGAGTATTCCCTGGCCGATGGCCTGGTGCGCGTCAAACCGCTGGTGCAGGCGCTGGCCGACTCGGGAATGGGTTCCGCAGCTGTTGCCGATCAGTCGAACCTCTTCGCGATGGTCAAGTTCTACAGCGCGGCGCAGAGCGCGGGCATCAAGCCGATCATCGGTGTCGACGTTTGGCTCAGCCCGCCGGATTCGGCGCGGGCGCCGGCGCGCATGACCCTGCTCTGCCAGCACGTCGCCGGTTACCGCAATCTCACCGACCTGCTATCGCGCTCCTACCTGCAAGGGCAGCAGCGCGGTGTGCCGATGCTCGATCCCGCCTGGCTGGAGGAGCGCGCGGACGGGCTGATCGCGCTGTCGGGCGCCACCCACGGCGAGATCGGCATGGCGCTGCTGGCCGGGCGGGTCGAGGAGGCGGAGGTCTTGGCCCGGCGCTACCAGCGCTGCTTCGCCGATCGTTTCTACCTCGAGCTGCAGCGCACGGGGCGCCCCGGGGAGGAAGAGTACCTGCGCGCGGCCGTGGACCTCGCCGCGGCAACCGAGCTGCCGGTGGTCGCGACCAACGACGTGCGCTTCCTGCGGCCCGAGGACTACGAGGCGCACGAGGCGCGGGTCTGCATCCACGAGGGGCGCACGCTGGACGATCCGCGCAGGCCCCGGCGTTACAGCGTCGAGCAATACCTCAAGAGCGCCGAGCAGATGCGGGCGCTGTTCGCGGACCTGCCCGAGGCGCTGGAGAACAGCGTCGAGATCGCGTGTCGCTGCAACCTGGAGGTTGAGCTCGGCAAGAACTTCCTGCCTGACTTCCCCACGCCCGAAGGCGAGGGCATCGACGCCTATTTTCGCAGCGAGGCGGAGGCGGGCCTGGTCGCGCGCTTGCGCGGCGCTCGCGAGCGCCGCCCGGCCGCCGCCATCGACGAGCCCGCCTACCGCGAGCGCCTGGCGCACGAGCTCGAGGTGATCAGCGGCATGGGTTTCGCCGGCTACTTCCTGATCGTCGCCGACTTCATTCGCTGGGCCCGCGAAAACGGCATACCCGTCGGGCCCGGGCGCGGGTCGGGTGCCGGCTCGCTGGTCGCCTATTGCCTCGGCATCACCGACCTCGATCCGCTGGTCTACGATCTGCTGTTCGAGCGCTTCCTGAACCCGGAGCGCGTATCCATGCCCGACTTCGATGTCGACTTCTGCATGGAGGGCAGGGACCGGGTCATCGAATACGTTGCCGAGCGCTACGGCCGCGACCGGGTCGCGCAGATCATCACCTACGGCAGCATGGCGGCCCGCGCGGTGGTGCGCGACGTCGGCAGGGTGCTCGGCCACTCCTACGGGTTCGTCGACAAGGTCGCCAAGCAGATTCCCTTCGAGCTCGGCATGACGCTGGAGAAGGCCCTGCAGAGCAGCGACGAGTTGCGGGCGAGCTACGAGAGCGACGAGGACATCCACGCCCTGATCGAGCTCGGCCGCTCGCTCGAAGGCATCACCCGCAATGCCGGCAAGCACGCCGGCGGGGTGGTCATCGCGCCGTCGATGCTCACCGATTTCACCCCGCTCTACTGCGAGCAGGGCGGTGGCGGCCTGGTCACCCAGTTCGACAAGGACGATGTCGAGGCCGTCGGGCTGGTCAAGTTCGACTTCCTCGGCCTGCGCACGCTGACCATCATCGACTGGGCGGTGCGCATCATCAACGAGCGGCACGGGGAAGAGGGCGGCAGCCCGGTCGACATCGGCGCCGTGCCCCTCGACGACAAGGCGACCTTCGACCTGCTCAAGCGCTGCGCCACGACCGCGGTGTTCCAGCTCGAGTCGCGCGGCATGAAGGACCTGGTCAAGCGCCTGCAGCCGGACTGCTTCGAGGACATCGTCGCCCTGGTCGCGCTGTTTCGGCCGGGGCCGCTGCAGTCGGGCATGGTCGATGACTTCATCAACCGCAAGCACGGCCGGGCCAAGGTCGAGTACCCGCATCCCGACCTGGAGCCCATCCTCAAGCCCACCTACGGCGTGATCCTCTACCAGGAGCAGGTCATGCAGATCGCCCAGGTGCTGGCCGGCTACACGCTCGGGGGGGCGGACCTGCTGCGCCGGGCGATGGGCAAGAAGAAGCCGGAGGAGATGGGCAAGCAGCGCGAGGTATTCCTGGCTGGCGCGGCCGAGCGCGACGTGAAGCCCGCCGTGGCCGGCTACATCTTCGACCTGATGGAGAAATTCGCCGGCTATGGCTTCAACAAGTCGC
>JBFKOE010000150.1:0-4760 GCA_041629015.1 Gammaproteobacteria bacterium | reverse complement strand
GTGCGCGCACGCGCGCGCTGGCCGACTTCAAGGCTGGGGCCGTGCGGGTGCTGGTCGCAACCGACATCGCCGCCCGCGGGCTGGACATCGATCGGCTGCCGCATGTCGTCAACTACGAGTTGCCCAACGTCCCCGAGGACTACGTGCACCGCATCGGGCGCACCGCTCGTGCCGGCCAGGAGGGCCATGCCATATCCCTGGTGTGCGTGGACGAGCACAAGCTGCTCAGCGATATCGAGCGCCTGCTGAAGTACGAGATCGAGAAGAAGATCGTGCCGGGCTACGAGCCGGATCCGCGCATCAGGCCTGAGCCGATCAAGAACGGGCGCACGCAGCGCGGCACCGGCCCGCGCTCCGGAACCCGGAATAAACCGCGTTCCCAAGGCCACTCGACGCGAGGCGGGCCGAGCAGGCCCGCGATCGCTCGCCCGCGCCGCGCCGGCTGATCCGGCCGGCGGGCGTAACTGCCGGCGACTAACACCCCAAGGCCCCACCCGCATTCGCGGACCGGCCCGAGGCGGCCGCGCGCCCGCTTCCGCACCGCCCCCGGGGTCGGTTCCCGCACCCGCATGGGCTATGATCGGTCCCCGGGACCGCAAGGGCCGTGGATCCTCTATACTTTCGACCTACTTTCAAGCTGTTAGGCTTCCGCCCGGGGGCCGGTCGGGGCGCGGGGGCGGGTCTTAGGCCTACATTTCGCGTGGTTTCGTGCCGCGTTGCGACCATCCGCGCGCAGCTATCGGATTTCCTGAAAGAATCTTTTGGCCCATCGGGTCTACTCGGTTGAAGGGAACCATGACCAAGAAGGAACAGGCCGACAAGGCGCGGTTCGAGGAGATGGTCCGAACCCTCTCCCAGGATGTCTACCGCTACGCCTTCTGGCTGTGCAAGAACAGCCACATGGCCGAGGAGCTGGCCCAGGAGACCTTCATGCGGGCCTGGAAGTCGTTTGACAGCCTCAAGGACATGGGCGCGGCCAAGAGCTGGCTGTTCACCATCGTGCGCCGGGAGAACGCCCGGCAGTACGAGCGCAAGCAGCTGGACATGCAGGACGACGTGGACTTCGGGATGGTCGAGGGCCGCAAGGGATACGACACGAGCACGGAGGCCTTCGTGCTGCGGCGCGCCCTGGCGGAGCTGCCGGAGGAGTACCGCGAGCCCCTGGTCCTGCAGGTCATCGGCGGGTTCAGCAGCGAGGAGATCGCGCAGCACCTGGACCTGACGTCCGGAGCGGTCATGACAAGGCTGTTCAGGGCACGCAAGAAGATGAGGGAAATGCTGCAAGGCGAGGACGAGGCAAACCCGGCTACAAGCGGAACTTGACATGAAGTGTTCAGAATTCATCGAGAAGTGCACCATCGAGCCCGGCTGCCAGGAGACGGAGTTCGTGGCGCACCGTGACGAATGCGCCGACTGCGCCCGCGAGGCGGAGGGCCTGACCGCGTTCGAGGGCACGCTCGCGCAGGCGGCCGCCGTCGAGGTGCCCGCGGGTCTGGCGGACCGCATCCTCGCCCGCCACGCCATCGCGCTCGGCGCCGAGGAGGAAGAGGCCAAGGTGGTCTCACTGGATCGCGCCCGCGCGCGGCGCTCCGGCCCGGCGCGCCCGATCTGGCAGCAGTGGTACGCGCTGGCCGCGAGCCTGCTGCTGGTGGTCGGCCTGGTCGGCGGCGGCTTCTACCTGCGCGACACCGGCATGCCGCTGGAGCAGCAGGTGGTGGTGGCGCTGAAGGACTCAATGCCGATGTACGACAAGATGGTGGTCGCGCATGAGATCGACCCCAACATCGAGAACAACCTGGGCGTCATGCTGCGCAACGTCGGCGCCCGCCAGGTCGCCGAGCTCGGCCAGGTGAACTACTGCATCACCACCAAGGTGGGCGAGAAGATGGGCGGCGTGATGGTCTTTCCCGGCAAGATGGGCGCGGTGACGGTGGTCTACATCGTCGATGCCAAGGTCTCCGGGCGCAAGGGCATCGCGGAGGGCGGCATGGAAGGCGTGATGTGGCCGGAGCGCAAGGGCAGCATCGCGGTCATCGGCCACCCCGGCGAGCCCATGATTGGCGACGTCGAGCAGCGGGTGCGCCGGGCCGTGGAGTGGCTCTGACGCGGGAACGCAACCGCCTGGGTGAACGCTTGGAGCCCCGGCCCACGGCCGGGGTTTGCGCTTTCGGCCTCAGGCCGCGCCCAGCGCCCGCGCCGGCCCCTGCTCATAGACACCCTCGATCTCGCCGGCGAAGCGCTCCAGCACGGCCTGGCGCTTGAGCTTGAGGGTCGGAGTCAGGAGCCCGTTCTCCACCGTCCAGGGCTCCGCCGTGAGGATGGCGCGCCGGACCTTGGCGAAGGCCGGGAAATCCTTCAGCGCGGCGTTGATCCGCGCCACGAGCTTTCGTTGCAGCGCGCTGTCAGCATAGGCCGCCGCCGAGTCGGGATCGAGCCCGGACTCCTGCGCCAGCGCCCGCCACTCCTCGGCGCCGGGCACGCAGAGGGCCAGCAGGTAGGGCCTGCCCTCGCCCACCACCAGAACCTGCTCGAACAGGGGGTCGAGGCAGATGTTGGCCTCGAGTTCCCCGGGCGGGACCTTCTCGCCGTTGGACAGCACCAGGATGTCCTTGATGCGCCCGGTGATGCGAATGGCGCCGCCCGGCTCGATGCGCACCTGGTCACCGGTGTGCAGCCAGCCCTCGGCGTCGATGATGGCGGCGGTCGCCTCGGGCTTGTTCCAGTAGCCGAGCATCACACCGGGGCTTTTCACCAGCAGCTCGTCGTCCGCGCCGACACGCAGCTCGATGCCCGGCAGCGGCGGGCCCACGGTCGAGGGATCGTTGCGCTCCAGGGTGTTGACGCTGATCACCGGGCTGGTCTCGGTCAGGCCATAGCCCTGCAGGATGTTGATCCCCAGCCCGATGAAGAGCCGCGCCACCGGCACCGGCAGCGCCGCCCCGCCGCTCACCGCCAGGCGCAGGCGCCCGCCGAGCCGCTCACCGATCTTGGCAGCGACGAGGCGACGCAGGAGGGGCCACAGCAGCACGCCGGGCGACCAGGAGGCGCGGCCCTGGCCGACCTCGAAGCGCCGCCAGCCGACCGCGACCGCGAGCTCGAACAGGCGCCGCGCCACCGGCGGGCGCGACTTCATTTGCTGCAGGATGCGGCCGTAGACGCGCTCGAAGATCCGCGGCACGGCGATCAGCAGCGTCGGGCGCACCTGCTGCAGGTCGTCGGGCAGCTCCAGGATCGAGCGCGAGTAGGCCACGGTGGCGCCGGCCATGATCGGCAGGTAGTAGCCCACGGTGCGCTCCAGGGTGTGCGAGAGCGGCAGGAAAGAAAGGAAACAGTCGTCCGGGTAGACGTCGATTACGCTCAAGCCCGCCTGGGCCACCGCCATCATGTTGCGATGGCTGAGCATCACGCCCTTGGGCCGCCCGGTGGTGCCCGAGGTGTAGACGATGGAGGCGAGATCGCCGGCCTCGCCCACCGGCTCGCGCAGTCCCCCCGTCGCGGGCCTGAGCCAGGCGGCCTCGCTGCACACGCCGGCGTCCTGGCCTAGATCCTTGTCCAGGGAGCCGGCGACGACCACGCGGCGCAGCGCGCCGTACTCGGCCCCGAGCGCCGGGGCGAGCTTGCGCCAGGCGGCCTCGTCCTGCACGTAGAGCAGCCGCACACCGGCATCGCGCAGAATGTAGGCGATGCTGTCCGGGCGGTCATCGGCGTAGAGCGGCACGACCACGAGGCCCAGGCCGAGCGCCGCCTGGTCACAGACCACCCAGTCGACACCGCTGCGCATCAGGATGGCGACCCGGTCACCCCGCTCCAGTCCTTCCTCGGAAAGCGTCGCCTGCCACTGCACCACCCGCTCGGCGACGTCGCGCCAGGAGTACTGGCGCCACTCGCCGCTAGGGCGGTCGTACTGGACATAGGCGATGGCCGCCGGCGAGCGCGCCACGCGCTCGCGGAACAGCCCGTAGAGCGTGCCGGCCTGCTCACAAGCGATGACGTCGAGGGCCTTGCTCACGGTCACGATGCCTCCTCCGAACTTCGTGACTGGGGAAGTATTGTACAATCCAGCCTCCCCGCGGCCAGGCAGCGCAGATGCAGATCATCGTCAACGGCACGCAGCGCGAGGTCGCGGAGGGCACCAGCACGAAGCAGCTGCTGGAGGATCTCGAGCTGCAGGAGGCGCGCGTGGCGGTGGAGGTCAACCGCGAGATCGTGCCCCGCAGCGCCCTGGCGCAGCACCGCCTGCAGGCGGGTGATCGGGTCGAGATCGTGCGCGCCATCGGCGGCGGCTGAGCGCGGGCCGCTCGCGAGGCGGCCGCGCGGCGCGCGCAACCGGGCACACCCTCGCAACAGCACGGCGACATGGCAGAGACACGCGAAGACACTCCCCTGATCATCGCCGGCAAGCGCTATCACTCGCGCCTGCTGGTCGGCACCGGCAAGTACCGGGACCTCGAGCAGACCCGAGCTGCCACCGAGGCCAGCGGCGCCGAGATCGTGACCGTCGCGATCCGCCGCACCAACATCGGCCAGGACCCCAACGAGCCCAACCTGCTCGACGTGCTGCCGCCCGAGCACTACACCCTGCTGCCGAACACCGCCGGCTGCTATACGGCCGAGGAGGCCGTGCGCACCTGCCGGCTGGCGCGCGAGCTGCTCGGCGGCCACGACCTGGTCAAGCTGGAGGTGCTCGGCGACGAGAAGACGCTCTTCCCCGACATCACCGCCACCCTGGAGGCCGCGGCGACCCTGATCGCCGAGGACTT
>JBFKOE010000149.1:0-4843 GCA_041629015.1 Gammaproteobacteria bacterium | reverse complement strand
GCGATCTTCATCCCGGCCGCCCGCAACCGCGGCGAGGCGCTCGACCACGTGCTGATCTTCGGCCCCCCACGCCTCGGCAAGACCACGCTGGCGCACATCATCGCCAACGAGATGGGGGTGGGGCTGCGCCAGAGCTCCGGACCGGTGCTGGAGCGGGCGGGCGACCTCGCCGCCCTGCTCACCAACCTGGAGCCGAACGACGTCCTGTTCGTCGACGAGATCCATCGCCTCAGCCCCCAGGTCGAGGAAGTGCTCTACCCGGCCATGGAGGACTACCAGATCGACATCATGATCGGCGAGGGCCCGGCGGCGCGCTCGATCAAGCTCGATATTCCGCCCTTCACCCTCGTCGGCGCCACCACCCGCGCGGGGCTGCTGACCTCGCCGCTGCGCGACCGCTTCGGGATCGTGCAGCGGCTGGAGTTCTACAGCCCCGAGGAACTGCGCTCCATCGTCCAGCGCTCGGCGCGCATCCTCGAGCTGCGGGTGGAGGCCGAGGGCGCCGGCGAGATCGCCCGGCGCTCGCGCGGCACGCCCCGAATCGCCAATCGACTGCTGCGCCGGGTGCGCGACTTCGCCCAGGTGAAGGGCGACGGGACGGTGACCGCCGAGATGGCGCGCGCCGCCATGCGCATGCTCAACGTCGACGAGTGCGGCTTCGACGTCATGGACCGCAAGCTGCTGCAGACCGTGATCGAGAAGTTCGATGGCGGCCCGGTCGGTCTCGACAGCCTGGCGGCGGCCATCGGCGAGGAGCGCAGCACCATCGAGGACGTGCTCGAGCCCTACCTGATCCAGCAGGGCTACCTGATGCGCACCCCGCGCGGACGCATGGCCACCCGCGCCGCCTACCGGCATTTCGGGCTGGTGGCACCGCGGCGCCCCGAGGCCGATTTCGAGGCCCAGCCAGAGCTCTTCCAGAGCGACCCGCCGCGGTCCTGAGCGGCGCGGGCGTGGGATCGGCCAGGGGGCGGTAAAGGGTGACCGAGTTCCTTTGGCCGGTGCGCGTTTACTACGAAGATACCGACAGCGGCGGAGTGGTGTACTACGCGAATTACCTGCGTTTCATGGAGCGCGCCCGCACCGAGTGGCTGCGCAGTCTCGGTTTCGAGCAGAGCGAACTTCTCACCCGCGACCAGGTCATATTCGCCGTTCGCCGGGCTGAGGTGGATTTCCTGCGTCCGGCGCGTTTCGACGACGACTTGCGTGTCACGGCGGGCATCGCCGAACGGGGCCGCGCGAGCCTGACTTTCGAGCAGCGGATCTTCCGGGCCGAGCAGGAGGAGGAACTCCTGTGCGGCGCGCGCGTGCGGGTCGCCTGTCTGGATGCCACCCGGCTGAAGCCGCGGCCGCTGCCCGAGGGCCTGAGGAGGGAGATCGAACGTGTCGGCTGATCTGTCGATCATTCACCTGATCGTGGGCGCCAGCCCCCTGGTGCAGCTGGTTATGGCCGGCCTGGCGCTGGCCTCGCTGCTGTCCTGGACCTTGATCTTTCAGAAGCTCGCCATCCTCAAGCGCGCCCGCAGCGCGGCGGATACCTTCGAGGACCGCTTCTGGTCGGGCGGCGATCTCGGCGCGCTCTACCGGGAGATCCGCGACGGCCGCGACCCGACCGGTCTGGCCGGCATCTTCGCCGCCGGCTTCTCCGAGTTCAGCCGCCTGCGCAAGCAGCCCGGCATCGAGCCGCGCACCATTGTCGAGGGCGCCCAGCGCTCGATGCGGGTGGCGCTGGCGCGCGAGAACGACCGGCTCGAGCACCACCTGCCTTTCCTGGCCACGGTGGGCTCGACCAGCCCCTACGTGGGACTGCTCGGCACGGTGTGGGGAATCATGAACTCCTTTCGCGCGCTCGCCAACGTCAAGCAGGCGACCCTGGCGCAGGTCGCGCCCGGCATCGCCGAGGCGCTGATCGCCACCGCCATGGGCCTGTTCGCGGCCATCCCGGCGGTGATCGCCTACAATCGCTTCGCCAGCGACACCGAGCGGCTGTTCAACCGCTACGACACCTTCGTCGAGGAGTTCTCGACCATCCTGCAGCGCCAGGTTCACGTGAGCTGACCCCGGGGACCCGCCCGAACGTTCACCCTACCGAGGCATCGTCACCCGAGCAGCCATGGCATACGAGAAACCGCGCAGACGCCCGATGTCGGAGATCAACGTCGTGCCCTACATCGACGTGATGCTGGTGCTGCTGGTGATCTTCGTCATCACCGCCCCGCTGCTCACCCAGGGCGTGAAGGTGGACCTGCCCGACGCGGCGTCCGAACCGCTGCCCCGTCAGGACGTCGAGCCGCTGGTGGTCACGGTGGACGCCGCGGGCAACTTCTTCCTCAATGTGGGCGAGGACTTCGGCAACGCCATCGATGGCCAGACGCTGGTCAATCGGGTCGCCGCGGTGCTGAGGAACCGCCCGGAGACGCCGGTGCTGGTGCGCGGCGATCGCCAGGTGGCCTACGGCAGCGTGGTGCGGGCGATGACGCTGCTGCAGAGCGCCGGGGCGCCGAGCGTGGGGCTCATGACCCAGGCCCCGCAGCCCAAGCGCTGATCTCCAGTCATGTTCGCGGAGTTGCGCAAGAACCCCAGGGCGCTGTTCTACGCGGTGCTGGTGCACGTGGTCATCGTCGGGCTGCTGGTCGTCAGCCTGCAGTGGACGCCGCAGGTCGACGCGCCGGGCCAGGCCGAGCCCATCGTGCAGGCGGTGGCCGTCGACGAGAAGAAGGTCGCCGACGAGAGGAAGAAGCTTGCCGCGGCGGAGGCCAGGCGCGAGGCGGCCGAGGAGCGCAAGCGCGAGCAGGCGCGCCGCGCGGCCGCCGAGGCCCGCGACAAGCGCCTCGCCGAGGAGCAGCGCCTCAAGGAACTGCAGGCCAAGAAGGTGACCGAGGAGCGCCGCCAGCAGGAGGCCGAGCGCAAGCGCCTCGCCGAGCAGAAGGCCGAGCAGCAACGCCTGGAGCGCCTGCGCAAGGAGCGCGAGGCCGAGGAGCAGCGTTTGGCCGCCCTCGAGGCCGAACGTAAAATGGCCGAGGAGCGCCGGCGCCGCGAGGAGGAGGCGCGGCGCCAGCGCGAGGAGGACGAGCGGGCGCTGCAGCAGCAGATCGCCGAGGAGCAGCAGCGGCTGGAGACCGAGCGCCAGCGCCTCGCCCAGCAGACCATCGGCCAGCACAGCGCCCTGATCCGCCAGGCCGTTTCGCGTGAGTGGCTGCGGCCGACCGGCTCGCCCAACGACCTCAAGGCGACGTTCCGGGTGCGCACCATCCCGAGCGGCGACGTGGTGATGGTGGAGACGGTGAAGACCAGCGGCGATCCGGTGTTCGACCGCTCGGCGGAGGCGGCGATCCGCCGCGCCTCGCCGCTGCCCGTGCCGCGCGATGCCGACAGCTACGAGGCATTCCGCGAGTTCAACTTTGAATTCGATCCTTCGAAAGGCTGACCGTTGAGAAGACTACGCATCCTGGTGGCGGGCGCCATCGCCCTGTTGCACACGTTCTCCGGCAGCGCCCAGGCGGCGCTGACGATCGAGATCACGCAGGGGGTCGAGGGCGCCCTGCCGATCGCCATCGTGCCCTTCGCCTGGGGGGGGGTCGGCACGCTGCCCGAAGACGTCAGCGCCATCGTCGCCGCGGACCTGCGCCGCAGCGGCCGCTTCGCGCCGCTGCCGGAATCCGACCTGCTGGCGCGCCCCCACGAGGGCAGCCAGGTGAACTTTCGCGACTGGCGGGCGCTCGGCGTCAACAACCTGCTGATCGGCCGCGTGCGCGCCATGGGCCCGAACACCTTCGTCGTGCAGTTTCAGCTCTTCGATGTCTTCAAGGGCGCGCAGCTCGCCGGCTACAGCATCCCCACCGAACGCGCCGACCTGAGGCGCACCGCGCACCACGTCAGCGACCTGGTCTACGAGACGCTGACCGGTCAGCGCGGCGCGTTCAACACCCGCATCGCCTACGTGGTGGCGCTGGGCGCGGACGCGCCGGCCGGGACTCGCTACCAGCTGCAGGTGGCCGATGCGGACGGCTTCGCTCAGCAGACCATCCTGCGCTCCGCACAGCCCTTGATGTCGCCGTCCTGGTCGCCGGACGGCGCGCGGCTCGCCTACGTGTCGTTCGAGAACGGCAAGCCGGAGATCTTCGTCCAGGACGTGGCCAGCGGGCAGCGCGAGTCGATCAGCGCCTACCCGGGCATCAACGGTGCCCCGGCCTGGTCGCCCGACGGGCGATCGCTGGCGCTGACCCTGTCGATCAAGGGCAACCCCGACATCTACGTGCTCGACCTGGCCAGCCGCAAGCTGCGCCAGCTCACCACCAGTTTCGCGATCGACACCGAGCCGGCCTGGTCGCCCGACGGCAGGCGCATCGTCTTCACCTCGGACCGCGGCGGCAAGCCCCAGATCTACCAGGTCGAAGCGGCCGGCGGGCGCCCCACCCGGCTGACCTTCGAGGGTGAGTACAACGCGCGCGCCGAGTACTCCGCCGACGGCAAGAGCATCTGCCTGGTCAACGGCCAGGGCGGCCGCTACCGCATCGGGGTCCTGGACATCGAGACCGGACTGCTGCGCGTGCTGACCGACGGCGTCCTCGACGAATCCCCTAGCTTCGCGCCCAACGGCAGCATGCTGCTCTACGCGACCCGCGACCGCGGCCGCGGACTGCTCGCCGCGGTGTCGGTGGACGGGCGCGTGCACCAGCGATTGATCCCTCAGGCCGGTGATGTCCGCGAACCGGCCTGGTCCCCCTTCGAACAACGATGAACAGGAGCGAACCATGAACATGCTGACCAAGGCCACCCCCATTGCGCTGGCGGCGCTGCTGCTGGCCGGCTGCGGCACCACCGGCGAAGTCGACGAGCCGGC
>JBFKOE010000148.1:0-4963 GCA_041629015.1 Gammaproteobacteria bacterium | reverse complement strand
CGATGGTGCCGGTGGATTGAATGATGCCGGTGAACATGGGTGAACACGATAAAGGGGAAAGAGGAAAGGGAAAAGATGAAAGGAGAAGCGCAAGTGATGCAGAACAGTCGCGAAGCACCTTACCTCTGCTCTTTTCTCTTTGCCCTTTGCTCTCGTCTCTTACCCCCTACCCTTTTCCCTCGTTCCTGACCTTCGCCGTGATCCGCCAATCCCTGCCGACTGCCCGCACGTCGGCGATCTCCAGCTCGATGCGGTCCTTCATCTGCGCGATACCCGGCAGGTTGAACAACGCGCGCGCCTCGTGCCCCATGAGGTGCGGCGCGAGATAGACGATCAGCTCGTCGACCAGGCCCGCGCGCAGCACCGCGCCGCTGAGCACCGCGCCGGTCTCGACCAGCACCTCGTTGATCTCGCGCTGCGCCAGCAGGTCCATGACCGCGTGCAGGTCGATCTCCCCGTCGCGGCCGGGCAGGCGCACCACTTCGGCACCGGCCGACAGCAGCTCCGCCGCTGGCTCGTCCTCGTCGATCGCCGCCACCACCAGCACACCGCCCGCCTGCCCGAGGATGCGCGCCGAGGCCGGGGTGCTCAGATAGGGGTCGAGGATCACCCGCAGGGGCTGGACCACTGTCTGGCCGTCCAGGCGCGCGGTCATCGCCGGGTCGTCGGCGAGCACCGTCCCGATGCCGGTGACGATCGCCGAGCTGCGGGCACGCCAGCGGTGCACGTCGCGACGGGCCGGCTCGGCCGTGATCCACCGGCTCTCGCCGGAGGCCATCGCGGTCCGCCCGTCCAGGCTCATGGCGAGCTTGCAGCGCACGTGGGGGCGGCCGCGGCGCATGCGCGAGGCAAAACCCGGGTTGAGCGCCTCGGCCGCATCGGCCATCAGGCCGACCTCGACCTCGACCCCGGCCACCTGCAGTCGACGCAGCCCATCACCCGCGACCCGCGGATTCGGGTCCTGCATCGCCGCCACCACGCGCGCCACGCCGGCATTGATCAGCGCATCGGCGCAGGGGCCGGTGCGGCCCCGGTGGCTGCAGGGCTCGAGGTTCAGGTAAGCGGTCGCCCCGCGCGCCGCGGCCCCGGCCGCCTCCAGGGCGCGGACCTCGGCATGGGCCTCCCCGGCGCGCTGGTGCCAGCCCTCGCCGACGATCTCGCCGTCGCGCACCAGGACGCAGCCGACCCGCGGGTTGGGATCGGTGGTGTAAAGGCCGCGCTCGGCCAAGCGCAGGGCGCGCGCCATGAACTCCCGGTCGCTAACCGCCATCACTTCTTCCTGCCGTCTTCCTTGGGCAGCAGCGACAGCTGGCTGCGCCTCAGCGCGGCGGGCGGCTCGTTCTCCAGCGAATCGATGGCGGCGCGGAACTCGTTCACGTCGCGGAAGTTGCGGTACACGGAGGCGAAACGCACATAGGCCACCTGGTCGAGATCCTTGAGCTCCTCCATCACCCACTCGCCGATGCGCTGGCTGGGTACCTCGCGCTCGCCGAGGGTGATCAGACGGTGCAGGATGCGGCTGACCGCGGCCTCAATCTGGTCGGTTTCCACCGGTCGGCGCTCCAGGGCGCGAAGCATTCCGGCGCGCAGCTTGTCGTCGTCAAAGGGTGCCCGGCTGCCGTCGCGCTTGACCACCCGCGGCATCACCAGCTCAGGCGTCTCGAAGGTCGTGAAGCGCTCGCCGCAGCCCTGGCACTCGCGCCGTCGGCGCACCTGCGAGCCGTCGCTGGCCAGGCGCGAATCCACCACCTTGGTGTCGTCGACGGAGCAGAAGGGGCAGCGCATAAATCAATGCAGGGCAAAGGGTAGAGATGAAGGGGAAAGGCGATAATGGGCAACAGCCATCCACACCTTTGTTCTTGACTCTTTCCTCTTTCCCCTATGTTTCGTAAACCGGAAAACGCCGACAGATCTCCAGCGCCCGCTCGCGGGCGGTGTCGATGGCGGCCTTGTCGCCGCGCCTGTCGATGACATCGCACATCCAGCCGGCCAGGTCGCGCACCTCCGCGAGCCCGAAACCGCGGGTGGTGACCGCCGGGGTGCCGACGCGAATCCCGCTGGTCACGAACGGCTTCTGCGGATCGTTGGGCACCGCGTTCTTGTTCACGGTGATGTGGGCGCTGCCCAGCCAGGCGTCCACATCCTTGCCGGTCAGGCCCGCCTCGATGAAGCTCACCAGGAACAGGTGGTTGTCGGTGCCCTTGGACACCACGTCGTAGCCGCGCTCCATGATCACCGCCGCCATGGCACGGGCGTTCTCCAGCACCTGGCGCTGGTAGTCCTTGAACTCCGGCTGCAGGGCCTCCTTGAAGGCCACGGCCTTGGCGGCGATGACGTGCATCAGCGGTCCGCCCTGCGTTCCCGGAAAGACCATGGAGCGCAGCTTCTTCTCGATCTCCTGATTCTCACGCGCCAGGATCAAGCCACCGCGCGGTCCGCGCAGCGTCTTGTGCGTGGTCGTGGTGGTGACATCCGCAATCGGCACCGGGTTGGGATAGACGTCGACCGCGCACAGGCCGGCGACATGCGCCATGTCGACGAACAGGTAGGCGCCGACCGCGTCGGCGATGGCGCGAAAGCGCTGCCAGTCCACCACCCGCGAGTAGGCGGAGAACCCCGCCACCACCATGCGCGGGCGATGCTCGCGCGCCAGCCGCTCGACCTCTTCGTAATCGATCTCGCCGGTCTCGGGGTCGAGGCCGTACTGCACGGCGTTGAAGATCTTGCCGGAGAAGTTGACCGAGGCGCCGTGGGTCAGGTGGCCACCGTGCGCCAGGCTCATGCCGAGTATGGTGTCGCCCGGCTTGAGCAGCGCCAGGTAGACCGCGGCATTGGCCTGCGAGCCGGAGTGCGGCTGCACGTTGGCGTAGGCGGCGCCGAAGAGCTCCTTGGCGCGCTCGATGGCCAGCGACTCGGCGACGTCGACGTGCTCGCAGCCGCCGTAGTAGCGCTTGGCCGGGTAGCCTTCGGCGTACTTGTTGGTGAGCACCGAGCCCTGCGCGACGAGCACCCGGGGGCTGGCGTAGTTCTCGGAGGCGATGAGCTCGATGTGCTCCTCCTGGCGCCGCTCCTCGGCCTGGATGGCCGACCAGAGCTCGTCGTCGAACCCGGCGATGGTCATGTCTTTGCTGAACATCTCGTGCTCCAGATAGCAGCGACGGCGGGGAAACCCGCAGCGCTAGGATGAAGGCTTGCTGCGCCCGGGCCGGCGGGCGCGGAAGGCGCTAAAGAATACCCGATCCGGCCTGCCTTTGCATGAGACGCGGCGCCGGCCGCCGAGCATGGCCGGGGCTCAAGCCGCGTCGAGCAGCGAGCGGACCACCGCGCCCCAAGCCAGCGCGATATTGGTGTGGTTGTACCCCCCACCGCCCGTGGCCAGCAGCCGCCCGCCGCAGTATTCGTCGGCCAGGGCGGCAAGGCGGCTGGCCGCGTGGGCATGGGCCGCGGCGGTGTAGCGCATGTGGGTGATGGGGTCGCCCGCCAGGCTGTCGGCCCCACACTGCAGCAGGATGAACTCCGGCTCGCCGCGGCGCAGATAGTCCTCGACCTGCTGCCACGCAGCCTGGAACTGCTCGTCGCCCGCGCCCGGCGGCAGCGGAATGTTCAGCTTGGTGCCGCGGGCGGCGCCCTTGCCGGTTTCCTCGGCGAAGCCGGTGCCCGGGTACAGGTAACGGCCGTCCTCGTGCAGGTCGGCGAACAGCAGGTCGGGGTCGTCCTCGAAAGAATAGAACACGCCGTCGCCGTGGTGGGCGTCGATGTCGACGTAGGCGACACGCCTAAGGCCGTACTCGGCGCGCAGCGTCTCGATCACCACCCCGCAGTCGTTGAACACGCAAAAGCCGCCCGCGCGCTCGCGCCGCGCGTGATGCAGGCCGGCGATGGGCACGAAACCGCGCCGCGCGCGGCCGTCCATGATCCGGGCGGTCGCGTCCAGGGCGCTGCCAACCACGAAGGAGGCGGCCTCGAACACGCCCGGGAAGGCCGGCGTGTCCCCGTAATCCAGGTAACCGTGACCGGTCTGCGACTGGGCCACCACGCGATCGACGTACCCGGCGCTGTGGAAGCGCTCGATCGCCGCGCGGGCCGCCGCGACCGGCTCGCACACATCGACCTCGTGCTCCATGCCGCTGGCGAGCATGCGATCCCAGAACACGCCCTGGCGCTCGGGCCCGAAGGGATGACCGTCACCGAAACCGTAGCGCCCGAGCGCCTCGCCGACGTGTACGCACACCGTGTTGGGATTGGCCATGAATGCACTCGGGCTGGAGGAGAGGCCACCTTACACCAGCTGCCCGGAACGTGACGAGGGCCGCTCAGACCCCCAGCCAGCGCCGCCGGCGCTGGGCCAGCCGCTCCAGGCCGAGGCCCGTGGCCAGCGACCAGACCGCCTCGAGCTCCCGCGCGCTGGGGCGCCGGTCGAGGGGTGGGTGCTCGGCCGCGCGGTAGCAGGGGCGGTACTGGTCCATGAGGTTGAGATAGGTGCGCGGCGAGATCTCCTCGGCCAGGAAACGCAGTACCGCCCCGCTGCCTGCCAGCCCCCCGGGCAGGATCAGATGGCGCACAAGCAGGCCCCTCCTCGCCACCCCTTCGTCATCGAGCGCCAGATCGCCGACCTGGCGCTGCATCTCGCGCACCGCCGCTCGGCTCACCGGCCAGTAATCGGGCACGTGCGCGTAGTCGCGCGCCGGCCTCGAGTCGCCGAACTTGAGATCCGGCATGTAGATGTCGATCACCCCGTCGAGCAGGGTCAGTGCCTCGAGGCTGTCGTAGCCGCCGGTGTTGTAGACCAGCGGCAGGCGCAGGCCGCGCGGCGCGGCGATCGCGAGCGCCTCCAGGATCTGGGCCACGACGTGGCTGGGGGTGACGAGATTGATGTTGTGGCAGCCCTGGAGCTGCAGCTCGAGCATCGCCTCGGCCAGCGCCTCTGGGCTGAACTCGCGCCCCACCGCCTTGTGGCTGATGT
>JBFKOE010000147.1:0-4973 GCA_041629015.1 Gammaproteobacteria bacterium | reverse complement strand
TTCCCGGCCCAGGTCATCGACCGTATGCAGTGCGCTCAGCGCCACCAGCGCCAGCGCGGCCACGGACACGGCGAGGCGGCGTTTCATCGCGCCGGCCAGCCCGCGTGGCAGGGCCCTGGCACGGTCACCGTCGCCGCTCCGGTCCGAGCGGGTAGAGGTGGCCGGGCAGGGGATGGTCGGGGTGACGCTCGCGGAACAGGCGCAGCGCCTCCTCGGCCTCCAGCACGTGGCCGGTGGCGAGCAGTTCCTCGATCCTTCGAATCCAGTCCTGGGGCGACATTTGCTCCCAGTCCGGAACCGCCGCGGGCGCGGCGGCCGCTTCCGGCGCCGGGCGGGCCATCTCCCGCCCGCGCGGCTCGGCCGGTGCCGCGGCTGGGGTCCGCTCCGCCTCTTCGGCGCGGGGCGCGATCTGCGCTTGCGGCCGGTAGCCGCGTGCGCCCAGCTGGTCCTGCGCGGGCGGCCCGGCCTCGTCCGCGGCGGTGTCGGCGCGGCGTGCGCTCGAGGCCGCGACGCCGGGCGCCGCGTCGCGCTCCGGGGCCTCCTTGCGCAGGGCCTCGGACTTCAGCCGCAGCTCGCCCATACCGAGCGGCGAGTCCGCCTCGGGGGCGTTGATGCGCGGCGCCTCGCCCTGGCGCTGGAGCATGGTGACCAGCCCGACGCTCACCACCAGCACCGCCGCGATCGACACGGCCGCCGGCCAGCGGCCGGAAAAGGCGGCCGGCAGCCGGCGAGGGCCGCCGGCGACCGCGCGCCGCGCCGCGGCGAGCACCGCCTCGTCGAGCGCCGGCGACGGCTCCTCCCGCCCGAGCTGCCGGTACAGGGGGCCGAGATCCGGGTCGCGTTCGGTGTCGCGGGGGTCGCTCGTCACGGGTCCAGTCCCAGCGCCTTGCGCAGGCGCTTGTTGGCGTAGCGCAACCGGCTCTTGGCCGCCTCGTGGGCGACCCCGGTGGCGATGGCGATCTCCTCGACGCTGAGGCCCGACTCCTCGCGCAGCAGCCAGGCCTCGCGCTGGGCCTCGGGCAGGGCGGCCAGCGCGGCCGCGAAGCGCTGCGCCGTCTGCTCGGCCACCGCGCGCTGCTCGGGCTCGCAGCCGGGGTTGGCCGCGAGCGCCTCTCCGCGCGGCTCGGCATCCAGGCCAAAGGAGGCGGGCAGGCGCCCCTGGCGTCGATAGTGATCGATGAGGCGATTGTGCGCCAAGGTGTGAAGATAAGTGGTGAAGCGCGCCCGCACCGTGTAGCGCCGGCGAGCCTGGATGAGTCTTGCCCACACGTCCTGGAACAGCTCCTCGGCGATGCGCCGATCGCCGCACTGGCGGGTGAGGTAGCGGTACAGGGGGCCCTTGTGGCGGTGGTAGAGCGTCTCGAAGGCGCGGGCATCGCCGTCGCGGTACGCCAGCATCAGATCTTCATCGGCGCTGCG
Organism: Gammaproteobacteria bacterium; assembly: GCA_041629015.1. Lineage (GTDB taxonomy): Bacteria > Pseudomonadota > Gammaproteobacteria > QQUJ01 > QQUJ01 > JBFKOE01. Next base: position 3,554 of record JBFKOE010000147.1, on the reverse strand, counting down.
CTCGCCCCGGCCCCCGACCATGGGGGGAGATTAGCCCATGGCCGGGGCGGGCGAAAGGACGCCGGGCGGTTTCAGTCGGCCGCGGCGCGCGGTGGGCTCGGTTGCAGCGACTGGGCCAGCCGCACCAGGGACAGGAACTCGCCGCGATAACCGAACGGATCGCTGCCGCGGGCAGCGCTGGCGAGCTCGGCGACCGCATCGAGGTCGAAGCCGCCCAGATGGTCGCCGCCCTTGAGCGCCTGGCCGAAGGCGGCCACCGCCGCGGCGAAGCGAAAGCGCTCGCTGGTGTCGCCCGGACGGCGGATCTCGCGCTGGTGCAGCGGCTGCTCGATCAGGGTGCTGGTCTCGTTATCGGGCGCCTTGTAGCGCAGCCGCAGGTGGGCGAGCTCGCCGGCGTGGGCCGACTCGCGCCGGGGCTCGTCGGCGTAGCGCAGTGGCGCGATGCGCTGGCCACGGCTGCCGGCGAGCGCGATCTCGTAGAGCGCGGTGACGGTGTGCCCGGTGCCGATCTCCCCGGCATCGATCTTGTCGTTGCTGAAGTCCTCGCGGCGCAGCAGGCGGTTCTCGTAGCCGATCAACCGATACTCGGCCACCAGCGCCGGGTTGAACTCGATCTGGATCTTCACGTCCTTGGCGATGGTGTGCAGGGTGGAGGTGAGCTGCTCGACCAGCACCTTGTTGGCCTCGTTGAGCGTGTCGATGTAGGCGTAGTTGCCGTTGCCCGCGTCCGCGAGCTGCTCCATGAGCTGATCGTTGTAGTTGCCGGTGCCGAATCCCAGCGTGGTCAGCGCGATGCCGGTCTTGCGCTTCTCCTCGATCAGGTCCTTCAGTGCTTCGAAGCTCACAGTGCCGACGTTGAAATCGCCGTCGGTCGCCAGCAGCACGCGGTTGATGCCACCGGGGACGAAGGCCTGCTCGGCCATCGCGTAGGCCAGACGGATCCCGGCGCCGCCGTTGGTGGAGCCGCCCGCGCTCAGGCTGTCCAGGGCCGCGGCGATGACCCCGTGGCGGTTGCCCGGCGTGGGCTCGAGCACGACGCCGGAGGCACCGGCATAGACGACCAGCGAGACCCGGTCGCGCGCGCTCATCTGCCGGACCAGGAGTTTGAGGGCGGACTTGAGCAGGTCCAGCTTGTTCGCCGAGCGCATGGAGCCGGAGACGTCGACCAGGAAGACCAGGTTGGCCGCCGGCAGCTGCGCCTTGGGGACCTCGTAGCCCTTGATGCCGATGTGCAGCAGGTGCGTTTCGGCGTTCCAGGGGGTGGGCGCGATCTCGGTGGTGACGCCGAACGGCGTGCGCCGGTCCTCGGGGACCGGGTAGTCGTAGCTGAAATAGTTGATCATCTCCTCCACGCGCACGGCATCCTGCACCGGCAGGCGGCCCTGGCGCAGCATGCGGCGCACGTTTGCGTAGGCGCCGGTGTCGACGTCGATGCTGAAGGTCGAGACCGGGTGCTCGGCGACGCGCTTGACGGGGTTGTCGTCGAGGTGAGCGTAGCGCTCGCGGTCGAGGGGCTCGCTCGCGATCCGCAGCCGCGGGGGAACCCCGACGCTGGCGCCGGAGGGTGCGGCGAGCGATTCTGGCAGGGCGTCGGACTTCTGTGCCGCGACCCGGCCGGCGGGCTCCTGGGCCGGCTTGGCGAGCCGGTCGAGCTCGCGTCGCTCGTTCTGGCGTTCCGGGGCCGGAAGCGGCCGGCCGAGCTCATGGTTGAGCTCGTCGCGGCGTTCCGCCTCGGTGCCGGTGCGCGTGCCGGTGGTCTCGACCGCGGGGCTTGGTTCGGCGGGCCGTTCGGCGCCGCAGCCCGCCAGCGCGGTCGCGCCCGCGAGCAGCGCGATCAGCAGGGCCTTGTGCACGACATCTTTCATGGGTCGTCTCCTCGGTTGGGGAAAGGGTGTCCGTGCGTGTGTAAACGCCGCGCCGGGGCGCAGGGGTTAAGCGGACGAGCGAGGGGGTTCCCAAGCCGCTAACGAGGCCGTATAAATGCCGCTCCCCGAGAGGTCGGGGTGATCCACAGGAGCGACTATTCGATGAACCTCAAGAGCCTGTTTCTTGCCCTGGCCGTGGCCGTGCCGTCGGCCACGGCCCTGGCGGGTGCCGCGGACGACATCAAGCTGATCGACAAGGCCTTCGCCGACAAGCTGGAGATGACGGCCGAGAACGCCGCCAGGGTGCGCGACATCCGCGATCAGGCCGAGCAGCTGCTCAAGGCCGGCAAGGAGAGCGAGGCCGCCGCACTGTTGCGCGAGGCGGTCAAGATCGTGAAGACCGCCAAGGATGCGGCGCTGATGAACGCCAGCGACGGCTGATCCGTTCCGGCGTAAGGCGGGCACGAGAACGGGGGCCGCGGCCCCCGTTTCTCGTTTCAGCGGGCTGGACGCGGGAATGCCGCAGGCCCGGGGGGTATACAGCCTCGAGTGTCCGCAAACGGCAGTATGTTGACGTATACGTTAACATGAGGTAGCTTGCGTCGCCTGGGTGATCCATGACCGATCTCTACAGCGTTACCGAGCTTGCGCGCGACCTGGGCGTGACCCCGCGCACCATCCGTTTCTACGAGGCCAAGGGGCTGATCGCTCCGAGCCGCGCGGGGACCACGCGGGTCTATACGCATCGCGATCGCGCCCGCCTGCAGCTGATCCTGCGCGGCAAGCGCCTGGGGTTCTCGCTGCGCGACGTGCGCGAGTATCTGGATCTCTACGACGCGGATCCGACCCAGCGGACCCAGCTGCGGGCCCTGCTGGCCAAGGTCGAGCGGCGCGTGGCGGAGCTGGTCCGGCAGCGCGAGGATCTGGAGATCACCCTGCGCGAGCTGAAAGAGATTCGCCGCGAGGCGGCGCGGGCGCTGTCCCGGCGCGACTAGCCCGGCGCGGGTCGGTGGGTGGAACGTCGCCCGGGGCCGCCCGGTCTTTCTGATTTAGGGCAAGGTTTGCAGAACTGGAGAGCTGCCGATGACAAACGTCGTGATTGCCGCTTACGTCCGATCACCCTTCACGCCGGCGCGCAAGGGCGATCTGGTGAAGGTCCGCCCTGACGACCTGGCCGCCCAGGTGGTCAAGGCCCTGGTTGCCAGGACCGGGGTGCGGGTGGAGGACGTCGAGGACCTGGTCCTCGGCTGTGCCTTCCCGGAAGGCGAGCAGGGCCTGAACCTGGCCCGCCTGGTCGGCTTTCTCGCCGATCTGCCGCGCTCGGTGGCCGGGGTGACGGTGAACCGCTTCTGCGGCTCCTCGATGCAGGCGATCCATACGGCGGCCGGCGCCATCCGGATGGGTGCCGGCGAGGTCTACATCTGCGCCGGCGTGGAATCGATGACCCGGGTGCCGATGATGGGTTTCAATCCGCTGCCCAACCCGGTGCTGAGCGAGACCCTGCCGGGTGCATACATGGGGATGGGCGACGTGACCGAGCACCTGGCACGCAAGTACGGCATCGCGCGCGCCGAGCAGGAGGCCTTTGCCGTCGCCAGTCACGCCAAGGCGGCCAAGGCCCGCGCGGCGGGGCAGCTCGACGAGGAACTGGCCCCAATCCGGGCGAACGGCGTCGAGATCGCCGAGGAC
>JBFKOE010000146.1:0-5039 GCA_041629015.1 Gammaproteobacteria bacterium | reverse complement strand
TCAGCGACGAGCCGCGCGAGGCCAACACCGAGGGCGGCATCTTCCCGGCGATCTTCGGCACCGTGATGATGGTCTTCCTGATGTCGATCTTCGTCATGCCCTTCGGCGTCGTGGCCGCGATCTACCTGCGCGAGTACGCGCGCCAGGGGGTGCTGGTGCGCACCATCCGCATCGCGGTCAACAACCTCGCCGGCGTGCCTTCCATCGTCTACGGGGTGTTCGGGCTCGGTTTCTTCGTCTATTTCCTCGGCGGCAACATCGACCGGCTCTTCTATCCCGAGGCGTTTCCCGCGCCGACCTTCGGCACGCCCGGAATCCTGTGGTCCTCGCTCACCCTGGCGATCCTCACCGTGCCGGTGGTGATCGTGGCCACCGAAGAAGGCCTCACCCGGGTGCCGATCGCCATCCGCGAGGGCAGCCTCGCGCTCGGCGCGACCAAGTTCGAGACCTTGTGGAGGACCATCGTGCCCATGACCACGCCGGCGATCATGACCGGGCTGATCCTGGCCATCGCGCGTGCCGCCGGCGAGGTGGCGCCGCTGATGCTGGTCGGCGTGGTGAAGCTCGCGCCCTCGCTGCCGCTGGACGGCAACTTCCCGTTCCTGCACATGGACCGCAAGTTCATGCACCTGGGCTTTCACATCTACGACGTCGGCTTCCAGAGCCCCAACGTCGAGGCGGCGAGACCGCTGGTCTACGCCACCGCCCTGCTGCTGGTCGCCGTGATCGTGGTGCTCAACCTCGCCGCGATCACCATCCGTAACCGCCTGCGCGAGAAATACCGTTCCCTGGAGCAATGACCATGACCGCGACGCAGACCGATTCCACCGGGGCCGCACGCCCCCCGAACCTCACCCACGGGCTGGATTTCAGCGCCCTGCAGAACTCCGCGCGCACCCTCAATCTCGCGTCCGAACAGACTTGCCTCGAGGTCGAGGGGCTGCAGCTCTTCTACGGGGACAAGCAGGCGCTCTACGACATTCGGCTGCGGATCCCCCGCCAGCGGGTCTCGGCGTTCATCGGCCCGAGCGGTTGCGGCAAATCCACGCTGCTGCGCTGCTTCAATCGCATGAACGACCTGATCGACGGGGTGCGCATCGAGGGCGAGCTGCGCCTCGACGGCGCCGACATCTACGCCCCGAGCGTCGACGTCGCGGAGCTGCGCCGGCGCATCGGCATGGTCTTTCAGAAACCCAACCCCTTCCCCAAGTCCATCTACGAGAACGTCGCCTACGGGCTGCGCATCCAGGGTGAGCGCAGCCGGCGGATGCTGGACGAGGTGGTGGAGGAGGCGCTGCGCTCGGCCGCCCTCTGGGACGAGGTCAAGGACCGCCTGCACGACAACGCGCTCGGCCTCTCCGGGGGACAGCAGCAGCGGCTGGTGATCGCCCGCGCCATCGCGATCAAGCCCGAGGTGCTGCTGCTCGACGAGCCGGCCTCGGCGCTCGACCCGATCTCGACGCTCAAGATCGAGGAACTCATCTACGAACTCAAGTCCCGGTATACCATCGTGATCGTGACCCACAATATGCAGCAGGCGGCGCGGGTTTCCGATTACACCGCTTTCATGCACATGGGCGAGCTGATCGAGTTCGGCGACACCAACACGGTCTTCACCAATCCGGCCAAGAAGCGCACCGAGGACTACATCACCGGGCGTTACGGTTGAGGGCGACGACGATGGAAAAGAGCAAACTCACGCAGCACATCTCCCAGCAGTTCAACCAGGAGCTCGAGCACGTGCGCAGCCAGCTGCTGGCGATGGGCGGGCTGGTCGAGCAGCAGATTCGCGACGCGCTCACCGCGCTCATCGAGGCTGACAGCAAGCTCGGCGAGCAAGTCGTGCGCGAGGACTACAAGGTCAATGCCTTCGAGGTCAGCATCGACGAGGAGTGCAGCCGCATCCTCGCGCGGCGCCAACCGGCGGCGTCGGACCTGCGCCTGATCATGGCGGTGATCAAGACCATCACTGATTTAGAGCGCATCGGCGACGAGGCGGAGAAAATCGGCCGCATGGCGGTGCGCCTGGCCGAGACCGAGCGGCCCCAGGACTACTACGCTGAGATCGCGCACCTGGGCGAGCTCGGGCGCGCTGCGGTGCACCAGGCGCTGGATGCGCTGGCGCGCGTGGACATCGACCAGGCGGTGCGCGTCGCCAAGGACGATGCGCGCATCGATCGCGCCTACGTGGGCATCACCCGCCAGCTGATCACCTTCATGATGGAGGATCCGCGCTCGATCACCCGCTCCCTGGACGTGATGTGGGCGGCGCGGGCGCTGGAGCGCATCGGGGACCACGCCGCCAACATCTGCGAGTACGTCATCTACCTCGCCCGTGGCAAGGACGTGCGCCACACCAGCCTCGAGCAGGTCGAGAAGGAACTGCTCGAAAGCCGCTAGGCGCGTTGGGCGCCGTTTCTTGCCACCTGCTTGTGGTGACGGCTGGAAGGCACAATAATCGGGCCTCCCTCCCGCCGGCGTCCAACCATCGCGATGCGAAGCGCCCTCTGCTGCGCGCTGTTGTCGATCCTTGCCCCCGCGATCGCTGCCCCCGAGGTGGTCACCACCCTGGCGCCGATCACCGACCTGGTGCAGCGGGTCGGCGGCGAGACGCTGCGCGTGACCGCCCTGGTGCCCGCCGGGGCGGATTCGCACACCTTCGAGCCCGCGCCCTCGGCGGCCGCCGTGCTCAGCCGCGCCGACCTGATCATCGCCAATGGCCTGTTCTTAGAGGAGCCCGTGCTGCGCCTCGCCGCGGCGGTCAAGCGGCCGGCGACGCCGATCCTGTTGCTCGCCGAGCGCGCGCTGCCCGAGACCGAGTGGCGCTTCGACTTCAGCTTTCCGCGCGCCGCCGGCTACCCCAACCCCCACCTGTGGACCGACGTCACGCTGGCTATGCGCTACGTGGAGCTGATCGCCGACGCCCTGATCGGCGTGGAGCCGGCGCGCAGCGCCGAGTACCGCGCCAATCGCGATGCCCAGCTGGCGCGGCTGCGGGCGCTGGACGCGGCGATCTTCGCCTGCGTGGCGTCGATTCCCGCCGAGCGGCGCAAGCTGGTCACCTACCACGATTCGTTCGCCTACTTCGCGCCGCGCTACGGCATGGAAGTGGTGGGGGCGGTGCAGCCTGCGGATTTCAGCGAGCCGAGCCCGCGCGAGGTCGCGCGCCTGATCGAGCAGCTGCGTGCGAGCGGCGTGAGGGCCATCTTCGGTTCGGCGGTCTTTCCCAGCCCGGTCCTGGAGCAGGTCGCGCGCGAGTCCGGGGCGCGGTTCATCGACGCGCTGCGCGATGACAGCCTGCCCGGCGAGCCGGGCGAGACGCGTCATTCCTACGTCGGCATGATGGCCGAGAACCTGCGGGTCATGACCGCTGCGCTCGGCGGCCTGCCGGCCTGCATGGACGGCTTCTGAGTGATGGCGGGCGCGGGCGGGCGACTGCTCATCGAGCTGCGCGACGTCACCGCGGCCTACCGGGGCGTGGCGGTGCTGGCGCACCTCGACCTCGTCCTCGGTCGCGGCGGGCTCACCGGGATCGTCGGGCCCACCGGCGCGGGCAAGACCACGCTGCTCAAGGTGCTGCTGGGCATCGTCCCCTGCGCCGCCGGGACGGTGCGCATCGACGGCCGTGCGCCGGCTCAGCTCGAGCCCGGATTCGTCGGCTACGTGCCCCAGCACGGCGACCTGGACCCGCACTTCCCGATCACCGTCGAGCAGCTCATCCTGATGGGCCTGGCCGGGCGCCCCGCGCGCCTGCCCTGGGCCAGCCGGACCCAACGCCGGCGAGTGGCGGGCCTCGCGACCCGGCTCGGCATCGGCGATACCCTGCGCCACCGGGTGAGGGACGTCTCCGGCGGGCAGCGCCAGCGCGCCCTGCTCGGCAGGGCCCTGGTGTGCGCGCCCAGCCTGCTGGTGCTGGACGAGCCGACCTCGGGGGTCGACATGCACACCCAGCACGACATCCTGCAGCTGCTCGGCGAGCTGCGCGACTCCGGCACCACCGTCGTGCTCAGCACCCACGACCTCAACGGCGTCGCCGGGCTGCTGCCGGAGCTGGTCTGCTTCAATCGCTCGGTGATAGCCCAGGGAGCGCCGCGCGAGGTGTTCAACGACCAGACCTTGAGTCGGACCTTCGGTGAGCGCCTGACGACGTTGGAGCACGATGGCGGCGTGCTGGTGGTTCCGCGGCAAGCGCTCAGGCTCTAGCCATGGATCTGCTCATCGAGCCGCTGCAGTTCGCCTTCTTCCGCAACGCCCTGCTCGCGGCTGTCCTGGTCGGTGCGCTGTGCGGCCTGATGGGCGTTTTCATCGTGCTGCGCGGCATGAGCTACATTGGCCACGGGCTCGCGCACGCAGCCTTCGGCGGGGCGGTTGCGGGTTACCTGCTCAAGCTGAACTTCCACCTCGCCGCGGCGGCGGGCGCGCTGCTGGCGGTGGTGCTCGTCGATCGAGTGAGCGACGGCAGGCGGCTGCGCGCCGATGCCGCGATCGGGATCGTGACCACCGCGCTGTTCGCGCTCGGCGTGGCGCTGGCGAGCGCCGGCGGGCGCTTCGGCCGCAGCGTCGAGGCGGCGCTGTTCGGCAACATCCTCGGCGTGACCGCTTCCGATCTCACGCTGATCGCCGCGGTCGCGCTGCTGTGCCTGGTGGCGGTGTTCATCTGCTACCGCCAGATCTTCTTCCTGATCTTCGACGAGGAGGCGGCGGCCGTGTTCGGCATTGCGCGGCGCCGCGTCCGCTGGATCCTGGCCGCCACCACGGCGCTCACCGTGGTCGCCTCCATGAACCTGGTCGGAGTGACGATGATCGCCGCGACGCTGGTGATCCCGGCGGCCTCGCTGCGCATGCTGAGCGACAGCTATCACCGCATCGTGCTGCTGGCGCCGCCGCTGGGCGCTGCAATCGGAGTGCTCGGCCTGTTCCTCAGCTACGCGCTGGACGCCGCGCCGGGCGCGACCATCGTCCTGGTCGGCGCCGCGGTGTTCGCGCTTTGCTGGGGCCTGCGCCACTTCCGCGACCGCTACCATTTCCATGCCCATGCC
>JBFKOE010000145.1:0-5190 GCA_041629015.1 Gammaproteobacteria bacterium | reverse complement strand
GCGACGACCCCGCGCTCGCCCTGGTGGCGAAGCACAAGCTGTACTCGGCTCGGTACCTCGATGTGACCTACGTGACCCCCTCGGGCAGCGTGGCGGTCCCGAGAAGGCCGCTGCCGGGCGACCTGGTTCGCCGCCTGAGCGAAGGCGAGAGCATTCCCGTGAGGTTTCTCAGAAGCGACCCCCTGACGGCACGCTTCGACGGCGACGGGCCCGACAGCCCGTGGGGATGGCTCATCGTGGGCATCCTGCTGGCGGCGGCGTCCCTGTTCGCCTTGCGCCTGTACCGAAGGGAAAGAACTGGGGGCGCGGGGTAATATCGTTCAGGGAAGGAAGGCCGTGCCGGCAAGCGTCGGGCTGAAGGCGGACGCTGTCTGGCAGCGTCACCGCGGCGCATCGCCGAGGACGGCGTCCGCTGAATCGAGACCTTTCCCATGAACATCTTTGTGCTGGACACTCGAATCGAAAAATGCGCGCGGTACCATTGCGATCAGCACGTGGTCAAGATGATCCTCGAGAGCGTGCAGATACTGTGCACGGCGCTGAACAAGAAGGGATTCCTGACGCCCTACAAGTCCACCCACATAAAACACCCGTGCGTGCTCTGGGTCGAAGAGTCGTATGCAAACTTTCAATGGCTCACGAGGCTGACCGAGGCTTTGAACGCCGAGTATCGCTTCAGATTCGAGAAGAGTGCGGACCACAAGTCCATGTCGGTGCTGGTCCAGATTTCAAGGCTGAGATACGAAGACCAAGGACTTACGGAATTCGCGCAGGCCATGCCGGACAAGTACAAGGTGCCGGGGGACGCGGTTAAGGCATACAGGCAGTTCTACCTGGGCGAGAAGATGAAGTTCGCAAAGTGGACGAGACGCAGGGTTCCAAGGTGGATACGCGAGCTTGGGTGATCCCGAACGATCACCGCGCAAGCGGCCTGTGCCGAGGCTGCGCCGGAAGACAGCACTTGGCAGCCTTCACGGTGCTTGTTCCTTGAGCCAGAATTCCGTGAGGCTAGCCCCTGATTTGCCAAGCGATGCACGAAGAGGACGACCATGCCCCTATCGACGCCCGATCTCTGCGATGCCCACCCTGACAAGGTCCGAGTGCTGGAGCCGATCTTTCGCGCTTATGGTGCACGGGCGAGCTTCGCCGGCGAGGTGGTGACCGTGCGTTGCTTCGAGGACAACTCGCGGGTCAAGGAGCTCGCCGCCGAGGCAGGGAATGGCCGGGTGATGGTGGTGGACGGTGGCGGCTCGCTGCGCCGCGCGCTGCTCGGCGACCTGATTGCCGCCAACATGGTCGAGAACGGCTGGCAGGGCATCGTGATCAATGGCTGCGTGCGCGACGTCGAGGCCCTGAACGAGCTCGACCTTGGCATTCGCGCGCTTGCCAGCATTCCTCTCAAGACCGAGCGGCGCGGCCGCGGCGAGATCGCGGTGATGCTGCGCATCGCGGACGCGGAGGTCCGGCCCGGAGACTGGCTTTACGCCGACCGGACCGGCATCGTGGTGAGCGCGGAGCGCCTGCCAATCCCCTGACGCGAGACGCCGTCCCGCGACCTCGATACCCCCGGCCCAGCCTTTGAGCGCGAAGCCTGTTATAATGGGCGCCGACAATTCAACCTGACCCTCCCCCCCGGTCAAGCCCATTGTCGCGGCCGGTTCGGCCGCCAGATGCCCCGCCTCGCGGGGCGCTGGCCGTTACGTATCCGGCGCGGGCCCGGCGCTCGGCCAAGCCACGGAAACGCCCCGCGGGAACGGGTCGGCAGCAATCAGGAGCGAATATATGCCGTCCGCGAAGCGAAAAGACACTCCGGTGCCCACCAAGTACGTCCTCAAGCAGGTCGACGAGTCGAGCTCGCCCGCCGGCGCCGAGGAGGATGGCTGGTACCGCTATGTCATCGAGGGTGGGCGCTCGCAGATCACGGGTTACACGCGCGGCCCCCGCCGGGACGTCAATGAGCGCCTGGAGACCATCCTGGCCGGTCTGAACCTTCGCGCCACGGGGCGCAGCACGGCGCATCGCGCCAGCCAGCCGCGCGCCGCGCGCAAGGCCTCCTGAAGCAGGATCGCCCCCGCCTACCGGCGGGCTAGAGCAGGCCGGCGTAGGCGCCACCGTCGACGGGCAGGTTCGCCCCGGTGATGAAGCGCGCCCGCGCCGAGCACAGGAAGGCGACGACCGCGCCGAAGTCGGCGGGGTCGCCGAGCATGCGCATCGGGCAGGCCTTGGTCTGGCGCGCCGCGGCCTCCTCGTAGCTGATCCCCTCCTTCTCAGCGCGCCAGCGCAGAGCGTCCTTCACCCGGTCAGTGGCGTGCACTCCGGGCAGCACGGCGTTGACCGTGACCCCGGTGGCCGCGATCTCGCGGGCCACGGTCTTCATGAATCCCGTCAGGCCGGCGCGGGCCGTGTTGGAGAGCAGCAGGTAGGGAATCGGCTGCTTCACCGCCAGCGAGGTGATGTAGACGATGCGGCCCCAGCCGGCGGCCTTCATCGCCTCGACCGTGCCGTAGGTCAGCCGAATCGAGCTCATCATCGAGAGCTCGATCGCTGGCAGAAACTGCTCGAGCGAGGTGCCTGCGAAGTCGCCGGTCGGCGGGCCGCCCGCGTTGCAGACGACGATCGCCGGGTCGCCGAGCCGCTCGCGCACCTTCTCGAGCAGCGCATCGATGTCGTCCGCGCGGCGCATGTCGGCGCTGAAGCCGACGACCTCCGCGCCCGTCGTCGCCGCGATCTCTCCGCTCACGCGCTCGACATCCTCCGCCGTGCGGGCGCAGATCGCCACCCGGCAGCCCTCGCGCGCCAGCGCCTCGGCCGAGCCTCGGCCCAGACCGCGGCTCGCCGCCGTCACCAGGGCCACTCTTCCTGCGATTCCAAGATCCATGCTCGTGCTCCGATGTTGGTGTTGTCCGTCGGCCCGCCCGCGCCGGCGCTCAGGGCTTCATCTCGGGCGCCTCCCACGCGGCGCCGTCGCCCACCCGCAGCTCCCCGCCGGTGAGTACCTGCGCGAATGCGCCGCCTCCCCAATCGATGCGGCGCATCGCCGCCTGCAGCCCGGCCAAGGCCTTGTCCATCACCTCGCAGGGTGCCGTCTCGCCGCCGATGCGCAGCCTGCACTCGCCCAGCCTGAGGACGCGGCCGCGGGTGTAGGCAAGCGCCACGCCGCTGAGCAGCACGTTGGCGCGCCGCGCCGCGGGCGGCACCTCGGTGCCGAGCTCGGCCACGAGCGCGCGCCACACCTCGGCCTCGATCAGCGTGACCTGGCGCCAGCCGCCGCGGTTAGCGTCGCCCACCAGCCCGCTGTCCGCGACCAACTCGGCGCGCTTCACGGCGTCCATCGGCCCGCCGTGAGCGCGTTTCAACCAGATCGCCTCGACCCGCTCGCTCATCGATCCCGTATCCTCGCCGCGCCCGTACCCGCTCGAGCGCCTACACTTTGGCTTTGTGCGCGCCGCGGCCGGCGGCGCGATGACCGGAGCCGCCGATGCCCCGCTTCGCCGCGAATCTCACCATGCTGTTCAACGAGCTCGATTTCCCGAAGCGCTTCGCCGCCGCCGCGGCGGCCGGCTTCAAGGGGGTGGAGTATCTCTTCCCCTACGCCTACCCGGCGACCGAGCTTGCCGAGCGTCTGGCCGCCAGCGGCCTCACTCAAGTGTTGCACAATCTGCCCGCCGGCGACTGGGATGCGGGCGAGCGCGGCATCGCCTGCCATCCGGATCGCGTCGGCGAGTTCCAGGACGGCGTCGGCCGCGCGCTCGAGTACGCGAAGGCGCTCGGCTGCCGGCAGCTCAACTGCCTGGCGGGGATCGCGCCGAGCGGCATCGATCCCGCGCGGCTGCGCGAGACCCTGGTCGGCAACCTGCGCTTTGCCGCCGCGGCGCTGAAGGGCGAGGGAATCCGCCTGCTGATCGAGCCTATCAACACCTTTGACATTCCCGGCTTCTTCCTTTGCCGCACCCGCCAGGCGCTCGAGATCATCGCCGAGGCCGGGGAGGCCAATCTCGCGCTGCAGTACGACATCTATCACATGCAGCGCATGGAGGGTGAGCTCGCCGCCACCATCGAGCGCAACCTGGGCGCCATCGGGCACATGCAGCTCGCCGACAACCCGGGCCGCAACGAGCCGGGCAGCGGCGAGATCAACTACACTTTTCTCTTCGATTTCATCGACCGCACGGGCTACGCGGGCTGGATCGGCTGCGAGTACAAGCCGGCCACCAGCACCGAGGCCGGTCTCGGCTGGTTTTCGCCCTACCGCAACGTGCAGGCGTGAACCGTGCGTCCCGCGGGCACGCCGGGCGCGCTGCTCAAGCGGACCCAACTTACCTCAGGAGCCAGGCATGAAACTCGGATTCGTCGGACTCGGCATCATGGGCAAGCCCATGGCGGGCCATCTCATCAAGGGCGGGCACACGGTCTACCTGCACTCGCGCAGCGGCGTTCCGGCCGAGCTCACCGAGCAGGGCGGCAAGGCCTGCGCCAAAGCCCGCGAGGTGGCGAAGGCGGCCGAGATCGTCATCGTGATGGTGCCCGACACCCCCGATGTGGAGCGCGTGCTGTTCGGCGAGGACGGGGTGGCGGAGGGTCTGGAAAAGGGCAAGATCGTCGTCGACATGAGCTCGATCTCGCCGATCGAGACCAAGGAATTCGCGCGCCGCGTCAACGATCTCGGCTGCGCCTACCTCGATGCGCCGGTCTCGGGCGGCGAGGTGGGCGCCAAGAACGCCGCGCTCACCATCATGGTGGGCGGTGACGCGAAGACCTTCGCCACCGTCAAGCCGGTCTTCGAGCTCATGGGCAAGAACATCACCCTGGTCGGGGGCAACGGCGACGGCCAGACCTGCAAGGTCGCCAACCAGATCATCGTTGCGCTCAACATCGAGGCGGTGGGCGAGGCGCTGCTGTTCGCGGCCAAGGCCGGCGCCGACCCCGCCAAGGTGCGCCAGGCATTGATGGGGGGCTTCGCGGCCTCGCGCATCCTCGAGGTCCACGGCGAGCGCATGATCAAGCGCACCTTCGATCCGGGCTTTCGCATCGAGCTGCACCAGAAGGACCTGAATCTCGCGCTCGCCGGCGCCAAGTCCTTGGGCGTCAGTCTGCCCAACACCTCGACCGCGCAGCAACTCTTCAATGCCTGCGCCGCGCACGGCGGTGCTCAGTGGGACCACTCGGCGATGGTGCGCGCCTTGGAGGGGC
>JBFKOE010000144.1:0-5204 GCA_041629015.1 Gammaproteobacteria bacterium | reverse complement strand
GGCCAGATGAGCTGCAACCCGGCCATCGGCGGCATCGGCAAGGGCCACCTGGTCAAGGAGATCGACGCCCTCGGCGGGCTGATGGCCCGCGCCGCGGACCGCGCCGGCATCCAGTTCCGGATGCTGAACGCGCGCAAGGGCCCGGCGGTGCGCGCCACCCGCGCCCAGGCCGACCGTGCCCTCTACCGCCAGGCCGTGCGCCATGCCGTCGAGCACCAGCCCGGGCTGGCGGTGTTCCAGCAGGCAGTGGAGGACCTCGTGGTCGCGGGTGGGCGCGTGCGCGGCGTGCTCACCCAGATGGGCCTGCGCTTCGACGCCGGCGCGGTGGTGCTGACCGCGGGGACCTTTCTCGGCGGGCGGATCCACATCGGGCTCGCCAACTACGAGGGCGGTCGCGCCGGCGACCCGCCGGCCAACGCGCTCGCCCGGCGGCTGCGCGAGCTCGGCATGCCGGTCGATCGCCTGAAGACTGGCACGCCGCCGCGCATCGACGGGCGCAGCATCGACTTCGCGGCGCTCGAGGCGCAGCCGGGCGACGAGCCGGCACCGGTCTTCTCCTATCTCGGCTCGTGCATCGAGCACCCGCGCCAGGTGCCCTGCCACATCACCCACACCAACGCCGGCACCCACGAGATCATCCGCGGCGGGCTCGATCGCTCGCCGCTCTACACCGGGCTGATCGAGGGGGTGGGTCCGCGCTACTGCCCCTCGATCGAGGACAAGGTGGTGCGCTTTGCTGAGCGGGAGCGTCACCAGATCTTCGTCGAGCCCGAGGGGCTGGAGCTCAACGAGTACTACCCCAACGGCATCTCCACCAGCCTGCCCTACGACGTGCAGCTTGCGCTGGTGCGCTCGATCCGCGGCTTCGAGTCCGCCCACATCACCCGGCCCGGGTATGCGATCGAGTACGACTTCTTTGACCCCCGCGGACTGCGCCCGACCCTGGAGACCCGCGCCTTGCCGGGCCTGTACTTCGCCGGCCAGATCAACGGCACCACCGGCTACGAGGAGGCCGCCGCGCAGGGATTGCTGGCGGGCCTTAACGCCGCCCTGGCGGTCGCCGGCGAGGAGCCCTGGTATCCGCGCCGCGACCAGGCCTATCTCGGGGTGCTGGTCGACGACCTGGTCACCCGCGGCACCGCCGAGCCCTACCGCATGTTCACCAGCCGCGCCGAGTACCGGCTGCTGCTGCGCGAGGACAATGCCGACCTGCGCCTGACCGAGACCGGCCGCAAGCTGGGCCTGGTGGACGACGAGCGCTGGGTGCGCTTCAGCGCCAAGCGCGAGGCGATCGAGCGCGAGCGCGAGCGCCTGCGCGCGCTGCGGGTCGCGCCGGGCGTGCTCGCGGCCGGCGGGCTGCTGGCGGAGCCGCCGGAGCGCGAGCTCGGCGCCCAGGAGCTGCTGCGCCGCCCCGAGGTCAGCTACCGCGCGTTGATGGCGCTGCCCGGCGTGGGGCCTGGGGCCGCGGACCCGCAGGTCGCCGAACAGGTGGAGATCCAGGCTAAGTACGCCGGCTACATCCAGCGCCAGGAGGCGGAGATCGAGCGCTCGCGACGCCACGAGCGGACCGCCCTGCCCGAGGATCTCGACTACGCGCGGGTGCGGGGCCTCTCTAGCGAGGTCCGGCAGAAGCTCGACCGCCACCGGCCCGCCACCCTGGGCCAGGCGGCGCGTATCCCCGGCGTCACGCCGGCCGCCGTCTCGGTGCTGTTGGTGCACCTGCGCCGGGCCGCCTCGGCCTGACCGCGCCTGTTTAGCCTCGGGTTCGTCCCGCCGGGCTACCCATCAGGCCCACAAATAAATTGTTGCAACGCAGCATTTTCGGCGTATCCTCTAGTGTGCAGCCCGGTATTTCGGCCGGGTGACCGGTTCGTCCGGCAAGAGATACCGCCATGAGCACACGCAATCTGGAAAAGCTGTTCAACCCCCGCTCCGTCGCCGTGATCGGGGCCTCCAACCGCCCCGGCTCGGTCGGTCGCGTGCTGATGCACAACCTGCTGCACGGGGGCTTCGAGGGCCCGATCGTCCCGGTCAACCCCAAGCACGGCTCGGTGGCCGGCGTGCTGGCCTTTCCCTCGGTGCAGACGCTGCCGATGGTGCCCGACCTCGCCGTGATCTGCACGCCGCCGGCGACAGTGCCCAAGATCGTCGAGGGCCTGGGCGCGCTCGGCACCCGTGCGGCCATTGTCATTACCGCCGGGCTCGGCCGCGAGACCATGCCGAGCGGCGCGAGCGCCATGGACGAGATGCTCGCCGCCGCCAGGCGCTGGGGCATTCGCCTGCTCGGCCCCAACTGCCTGGGCATGCTGGTGCCGGGAATCGGGCTCAATGCCAGCTTCGCCCACCAGCCCGCGCTGCCCGGCAAGATCGCCTTCGTCTCGCAGTCGGGCGCCCTGTGCACGGCGGTGCTCGACTGGGCGGTGCCGCGCGAGATCGGCTTCTCGCACTTCATTTCCATGGGCGAGTGCGTGGATCTGGATTTCGGCGACGTGCTCGACTACCTGGGCAGCGACCCCGACACCTCGGCGATCCTGCTCTACATCGAGTCGATCTCCGAGCGCCGCAAGTTCATGTCGGCCGCGCGCGCCGCGGCCCGCAACAAGCCGGTGCTGGTGATCAAGAGCGGCCGCTACGCCGAGGGTGCCAAGGCCGCGGCCTCGCACACCGGCGCGCTGGCCGGGGGCGACGACGTCTTCTTCGCCGCCATCCGTCGCGCCGGCATGCTGCGCGTCTACGACATCGACCAGCTCTTCTCCACGGTGGAGACCCTGGCCCGCTCGGCCCCGCTCAAGGGCGAGCGCCTCGCCATCCTCACCAACGGCGGCGGCCTGGGGGTGATGGCGGTCGACACCCTGATCGAGTCCGGCGGCCGGCTCGCCGAGCTGGCGCCCGAGACCGTCGAGCGCCTGAGCGCGGTGCTGCCGGCCACCTGGTCGCACGGCAACCCGGTCGACATCATCGGCGACGCCGACCGCATGCGCCATTACCAGGCCCTAAACGTGCTGCTCGACGCCAAGGAGATCGACGCCGTGGTGGTGCTGCACGCGCCGACCGCCACCGCCGACAGCACCGAGGCGGCCGAGGCGGTGATTCAGGCGGTGAAGGAGCACGGCGGCCCGCGCGCCAACATCGTGCTCACCTCCTGGGTCGGCGCCAAGGCGGTCGCCGCGGGGCGCCGGCGCTTCGGTGAGGCCGGCATCGCCACCTACAGCTCACCGGAGAGCGCGGTGCGCGCCTTCATGCGCCTGGTGCACTACCGCCGCAACCAGGAGATGCTGATGGAGGTGCCGCCCTCGGCGCCGGAGCAGTTCACGCCCGCCACCGACTCGGCCCGGCTGGTCATCGAGCAGGCGCTGGCGCGCGGCGAGGGCCTGCTGAGCGAGCCCGAGGCGAAGGCGGTCTTCGCCGCCTACGGCATCCCCACGGTCGAGACCCACGTGGTCAAGACCCCCGAGGAGGCCGCGCGCTACGCCGAGCGCTTCCAGGGTCCGGCGGCGCTAAAGATCCTCTCGCCCGACATCAGCCACAAGTCCGACGTCGGCGGCGTGATGCTCGACCTGGAGACGCCCGAGGCGGTGCTCCACGCCGGTCACGCCATGCTGCGCCGGGTCGAGGAGGCGTTCCCCGGCGCGCGCATCGCTGGGTTCACCGTGCAGCGCATGGCCCGGCTCAAGGGCGCGCACGAGCTCATCATCGGTGTCGCCACCGACCCGCTGTTCGGGCCGGTGCTGCTGTTCGGCGAGGGCGGCACGGCGGTGGAGGTGATCGCCGATCGCGCGGTCGCGCTGCCGCCGCTCAACATGAACCTGGCGCGCGAGCTGGTCAGCCGCACGCGCATCTACAACCTGCTGCAGGGCTACCGCGACCAGGCGCCGGCGGACCTGGAGACCATCTGCGTCACCCTGCTGCGCGTCTCGCAGCTCATCATCGACATCCCGGAGATCGTCGAGCTCGACATCAACCCGCTGTTCGCCAACGCCGAGGGCGTGCTGGCGGTGGACGCGCGCATCAAGATCAGCGCCGCGGCCGACACCGGCGCCGCGCGCCTGGCGATCCGCCCCTACCCCAAGGAGCTGGAGGAGTCGTTCGTGATGCAGGACGGCAGCCACCTGGTGCTGCGCCCGATCCGGCCCGAGGACCAGCCGGCGCATCACGAGTTCATCGGCAAGCTCTCGCCCGAGGACGTGCGCTTTCGCTTCTTCGGCTCGGTGAAGCAGCTGCCGCACTCGCAGATGGCGCGCCTGACGCAGATCGACTACGACCGCGAGATGGCCTTCATCGCCGAGATCCCAGGCGGGCCCGCCGGCGGCACCACGCTCGGCGTGGTGCGCACGGTGACCGACCCGGACAACGAGCGCGCCGAGTTCGCCGTGGTGGTGCGCTCCGACCTCAAGGGCCAGGGCCTGGGCCGCAAGCTGATGGAGAAGATGATCGACTACTGCCGCCAGCGCGGCACCCGCGAGATCGTCGGCCAGACCCAGACCGGCAACGACCGCATGCTGGCGCTCGCCGCCGCGCTGGGCTTCAGCCGCCGCGCCGTGCCCGGCGAGGAAGTCTACGAGCTGCGGCTCGACCTGCAGCGCGAGGCGACCGCGGCCGCCTGACGGGCGCCTTCGCGCGCCTCAGGCCTGCTCGGCCTCCCAGCCCTCGATCACCTCGCGGGCGGCGCGAAAGGCCTCGATGCCTGCCGGCGCGCCGCAGTAGGCGGTGATCTGCAGCAGCACCTCCTGGATCTCGGCCACGCTGCAGCCGTTGCGCAGCGCGCCGCGCACGTGCGCCTTGAGCTCGGCTGGGGCCTTGAGCGTCGCCAGGATGGCGATGGTGATCAGGCTGCGGGTGGCGCGCGGAATCGCCTCGCGGGTCCAGATCTCGCCCCAGCAGGCCTCGGTCACCTGGGCCTGCAGCGGCCGGGTGAAATCGCTCGCGCCCGCCAGCGCCTGGTCGACGAACTCGTCGCCCAGCACCGCGCGGCGCACCGCCATGCCCTGCTCGTACTTGTCGCTGCCCATCGTCTGTCTCCGTCGTTGTCCGCGCCAGCCGATTCAGTTACCGCCGAGCGCGCGCGTGAGGTATCGGTCCAGCTGGTTGGCGAAGGCCTGGATCTCGGCCTTGCCGAGCGCCGGCGGCCCGCCGCCGATCTCGCCCGTGGAGCGTAGCTGCTCGAAGAGGTCCCTGCGCGCCAGGTGCTCCTTGACGTTGTCGCG
>JBFKOE010000143.1:0-5267 GCA_041629015.1 Gammaproteobacteria bacterium | reverse complement strand
GGCGATATTCTAGCAAATCACTCGGGTATCGGGCGGCACGTGCATGGCTCCGGATAAGGTTGCCGGGTCAAGCCTTGCCCCGCCCGCCGCGCGGCTGCCACATCACCTCGGCGCCGCCCGCGGCGCGCGCCAGCGTGCGGGCGAGCACGAACAGCAGGTCCGAGAGCCGGTTGAGGTAGGCGAGCAGCGCATCGCCCAGCGGCTCCGCGCGGGCCAATGACACCAGCCGCCGCTCGGCCCGGCGGCACACCGCCCGGGCGAGGTGCGCCTCCGCGGCGGCGGGGCTGCCGCCCGGCAGGATGAACTCCTTCAGCGGCGGCAACTCGACGTTGAAGGAGTCGAGCTCGGCTTCCAGGCGCTCGACCAGCGCCTGATCGATCGCCGGGTGCGCGGGCAGGGCTAGCTCGCCGCCGAGATCGAAGAGCTCGTTCTGCACTCGGGTGAGGCAGCGGCGGATGGGGTCGGCGACGTCGCGGGCGAGCAGCGCGCCGAGCTGGCAGTTGAGCTCGTCGACCGCGCCGATGGCCTCGACACGCGCGCTGTCCTTGTCGAGGCGGGAGCCGTCGGCCATTCCGGTCGTGCCCTTGTCGCCGGTACGGGTGTAGATCTTGCTCAGGCGGTGGCCCATCTGCGCATTTCCCCAACTTCTCCCCGAGGGTCGCTGCAAACCATAGCAGAGTCGCGGCGCCGTCTGGGCCGAGCGTGAGCGGCGCGGCCCGCGCGCTCTGGTAGAATCGTCGCCCTTCGCGGCAGCCGCCGCCTCCCCGGCAGGCAGGGAAGACAGGAGCCCGGATGGCGCACGCCAGGACCATCATCGATCTGTTGCGCCACGGCGAGCCCGAGGGCGGGCGCATGTACCGCGGCCAGAAGGACGACCCGCTGAGCCCGCTGGGCTGGGAGCAGATGCGCGCTGCGACCGCCGGCGAGGAGGTGTGGGGCCGGGTGGTCAGCTCACCGCTGCGCCGCTGCCGCGAGTTCGCCGAGACGCTGAGCGCCGAGCGCGGCCTGGCGCTGCGGGTGGAGGAAGGCTTTCGCGAGGTCAGCTTCGGGCCCTGGGAGGGCCGCCGGCCGGACGATCTCCATGCCGAGCAGCCGGAGTCCGTGGAAGCCTTCTGGCAGGATCCGGTCGGCCGCTGGCCGGCGGGCGGCGAGGTGTTCACGGACTTCCAGGCGCGGGTCGCCACGGCCTGGGACAACCTGCTGGGCGAGCATCGCGGCGAGAGCTTGCTGCTGGTGGCGCATGGCGGAGTGATCCGCGCGATTCTGTTTCACGTGCTCGGCATTCCGCCGCGCCACTTCTTCCGCATCCAGGTGCCCTACGCGGGCCTGACCCGGCTGCGCACCGACGGCCGCGGCGGCCACCCCTACTTGGTCTTCCATCGCCCGCCGCCCGTGGTCGCCTGAGCACCGGCGCCGAAGCGGCCGTGTCGCCACGCTCCCTGCGCCTCGCGCTGCCCGGGCTCGCGCTGGCCAGCGCGGCGGCGTTCGCGGTGCTCGACGATGCCGGCGTGGAGGTGAGCCTGGCGAGCCCACCGGCGCGCATCGTCACCCTGGCCCCGCACGCGGCCGAGCTGGTCTACGAGCTCGGCGCCGGGGCGCGGCTGGTGGGCACCGTGAGCTTCAGCGATTTTCCGCCGCCCGCGCGCCGCCTGCCCCGGGTTGGGCGCAACGACAACCTGGACCTGGAGCGCATCCTCGCCCTCGAGCCTGACCTGGTGGTGGGCTGGCTGAGCGGCAACCCGCCGCATCAGCTGGCCCGCCTGCGCGAGCTTGGCGTGCCGGTGTTCCTCACCGAGCCGCGCCGGCTCGCCGACCTGCCGCGCCTGCAGCGGCGTCTGGGCGAGCTGCTCGGCCTCGCCGAGAACGGCGAGGCGCGGGCGCGGGCCTTCGAGGAGGGGCTGGCGGAACTCGGGCGCGCGGCCGCCGGCCGCGCCCGGGTGCGGGTGTTCTACCAGGTCTGGTACCAGCCGCTGATGACCGTGAACGGGCGCCACTTCATCAGCGACGCGCTGGCGCTGTGCGGCGGCGAGAACGTGTTCGCCGACCTCGAGGAGCTCGTGCCCCGGGTTACGGTCGAGGCGGTGCTGCTGGCGGACCCGGCGCTTATCGTCACTGGTCACACCGAGGCTGAGGCCGAGCGCTGGCTGGATGCCTGGCGCCGGTGGCGCGGCCTGCGCGCCGTGCGCGACGGGCAGCTGCACCGCGTCGACCCCGACCTGCTGCAGCGTCCCAGCGCCCGCCTGCTGCAGGGCGCGGAGCGCTTGTGCGCCATCCTCGATCGGGCCCGTGCAGGCGCGGGCGTCGCGCCCTCGCGCTGAGCGGCTCAGCGCGCGCCGGGATCGGCGGCGTCGGCGAGGGCGGCGAACTCGGCCAGCGTCAGGGTCTCGGGCCGCCGCCGCGGGTCGATGCCCAGCGCGGCCAGGGCCTCGGCTTCCACCAGCCCCTCCAGCGCGTTGCGCAGGGTCTTGCGCCGCCGGCTGAAGGCCTGCGCGACCAGGCGCGCGAGCAGTGCCTCGTCGGCCACCGTCACCGGCGGCGCGGCGTGCGGGATCAGGCGCACCACAGTGGAATCCACCCTGGGGCGCGGGTGAAAGGCGCCCGGGCCGACGCCGAACAGCGGCTCCACCGCGCAGCGGTACTGGATCATCACGCTGAGGCGCCCGTAGTCCTTGCCCCCGGGCGCGGCGGCGAGGCGCTCGACCACCTCGCGCTGAAGCATGAAGTGCATGTCGGCGATGAGCTCAGCCTGGGCGAGCAGGTGAAAGAGCAGCGGCGTGGAGATGTTGTAGGGGAGGTTGCCCACCACCCGCAGCGCGTGGGGACCCGGCGCCAGCGCACTGAAGTCGAAGCGCAGGGCATCGGCGCCGTGGAGCTCGAGCTCGCCGGCGCCCGCGCAACGCTCGCGCAGCGGCCCGGCGAGATCGCGATCGAGCTCGATCACGCTGAGGCGGCCGAGGCGGTGCAGCAGTGGCAGAGTGAGGGCGCCCTGGCCAGGGCCGATCTCGACCACGGCCTGGCTTGGGCGCGGATCGATTGCCGCCACGATACGCTCGATGACGGCCGGATCGTGAAGGAAGTTCTGGCCGAAACGCTTGCGCGCCCGATGGCTCATGGCCGCGCCGTTGCCCGCGCGCCGAGCTCGAGCGCCAGCTCGATCGCCGCCAGCAGGCTCCCCGCCTGGGCCCGGCCCGTGCCGGCGAGCTCGAGCGCGGTGCCGTGATCGACCGAGGTGCGCACGATCGGCAGGCCGAGTGTGACGTTGACGCTGTGTCCGAAGCCCAAGTGCTTGAGCACCGGCAGCCCCTGGTCGTGGTACATGGCGAGCACCGCATCGGCCTCGCGCAGCATCGGCGGAGTGAAGGCGGTGTCGGCGGGAAGCGGACCGCGCAGGTCCATGCCCTCGGCGCGCAGTCGCTCCAGCGTCGGTCCGATGACCTCCAGCTCCTCGCGGCCGAGGTGCCCGCCCTCGCCGCCGTGGGGATTGAGCCCGCAGACCAGGACGCACGGCCTGGTGATCCGGAAGCGGGCCTCGAGCTCGCCGTGCAGCACCCGCAGCACGCGCTCGAGGCGCGCCGCGGTGATGGCGCCGGCGACGTCGGACAGGGGCAGGTGGGTTGTCGCCAGCGCGACGCGCAGCCCGGGGCAGGCGAGCAGCATCACCGGCTGCCCGCCGGTGCGCGCGGCGAGGAACTCGGTGTGGCCGCTGAAGGGGATGCCCGCCTCGTTGATCAGGCCCTTGTGCACGGGGCCGGTCACCAGCCCGGCGAATTCGCCCGCCAGGCAGCCGTCCACGGCGCGGCGCAGGGTCTCGAGCACGTAGGGGGCGTTGCGGGTATCGAGCCGCCCGGGGGTCTCGGTCGCGGCCAGCGCGACGGGCAGGACCCGAAGCCCGGGGCCGTCGAGCGACGGCGGTCCGGCGGCGGCGTCCAGGCAATGGATGGAGATCGCGGCCCCGAGCAGGGCGGCCCGGCGTCGCAAGAGCTCGGGGTCGGCGACGATCACGACGCTGGCGGCCAGCGGATGCCCGGCCAGCGCGATGCACAGGTCCGGCCCGATACCGGCCGGTTCGCCCGGGGTGAGCGCCAGCGGGGCGGGCTGATCGTTCATGGCTTGGGCCGGCGCTGCGGGCGCCGGGCTCATTCCTCGGTCCGCAGCTCCACGTAGGCCTCGTCGCGCAGGCGCCGCAGCCACAGCTCCAGTTCCTCCTCGGCCTTGCGGTTGCGGATCTCCTGGATCACCTGGGCGCGCTGAAACTCGGCGGTGTCGTCGTGCTCGCGCCGCGCCAGGACCTGCACGATGTGCCAGCCGAAGCGGGTGCCGAAGGGCTCGCTGATCTCGCTAGGCGCGAGGCCGTTCATCACCTCCTCGAACTGCGGGACCATTCTGCCCGGACCGGCCCAGCCGAGGTCGCCGCCCTGCGCCGCGGTGCCCGGGTCCTGGGAGTTGGCCCTGGCCAGGGCCGCGAAATCCGCGCCGGCGAGTATGCGCTCGCGCAAGGCCGCGAGCCTGCGCCGCGCCTCCTCCTCGTCGACCAGCGCGTCGGTGCGCAGCAGAATGTGGCGGGCATGGGTCTGGGTGACGACGCGGCGCTCGTCCCCGCGCGTGTCCAGCAGCTTGATGACGTGAAAGCCGCTGGCGCTGCGGATGGGTTCGCTGATCTCCCCGACGCGCAGGCCGCGGGCGGGCTCGGCGAACAGCGTCGGCAGCTCGGAGGCCTGGCGCCAGCCGAGATCACCGCCCGCAAGCGCCTGCTGGCCCGCCGAGACGGCCAGCGCGGTCTCGGCGAAGTCGGCGCCGCCGCGCAGCTCGCTCACCGTGGTCTCGGCCTTGGCGCGCGCCTGGTCGATCTGCACCGCGCTGGCGCCTTCCGGCACCGCGATCAGGATGTGGCCCAGGCGATAGCTTCTGCGTTCCTGCCCCGGCGCGCCGTGACGCTCGAGGAACTCCTGGATCTCCTGCTCGGAAACGCTGATCCGGCTGAGCACCTCGCGGTTGCGCAGGCGGCTTATGGCCATCTCGCGGCGCATGTCCTCGCGAAAGGCCTGGAAGTCGAAGCCGTCGCGCTCGATCACCGCGCGAAACTCGCTGAGCGAGAGCCGGTTCTGCTGCGCGATCTGGCCGACGGCGCGGTTGAGGCTGGGGTCGTCGATGCTGATGCCGCGCTCGGCCGCGAGCTGCAGCTGGATGCGATCGAGGATCTCGCGCTCGAGGATCTGGCGGCGCAGGACATCGTCGGGCGGCAGGCTGGTGTTCTGGGCGGCGAGCTG
>JBFKOE010000142.1:0-5281 GCA_041629015.1 Gammaproteobacteria bacterium | reverse complement strand
TCGAGCGCCGTGCTTCCCACCGCGTCGGGCAGGCGTGCGTCCAGGGCGGGAACGCTCAGCGCCCAACCGTCGTCCCGGCGCTGCCAGCTCGCCACTCCCTGCGCCCGCTCGATGCGCAGCGGGTCACGGAACAGCCGCGGCACGGTGAGGGTCATCGCCGCACCGTCCAGAGCGAGCGATCCGCCCTCGTCGCCGAGAACGAGCCGCCCGGACAGGCCGTCGACACCCGGGGCGCGGCCGCTGGGCTCGAAGCCCAGCCGGTCCAGGTCCGCGCTCAAGCGGTAGCGCGGCTCTTCCTCGAGGTAGGCGGTGGCCCTCAGGTCCGACAGGATGCCGCGCAGCGCCAGCGTCTCGAGCGCCCGCCTGGCCTCGGCCGGAACCGTACCGAGCCGCCCGATCACGGGCACCAGATCCTCCAGCCGCAGGTAGCTCGCCGAGCCGCCCAGCGCGGCGGACGCCTCGGCCGCCGCCGCCCGGTAGACGATGCCGAGGCGCGACGGGGGCCAGGTGTGATCCGGGCGCGAGACGATCAGCTTGCCCACCTGCAGCGCCCAGCCCTGGGGCGAGCCATGCCAGGAAAACTCGCCGCCCAGGTGCCCGAAACCGCCACCGTCGGCGCCAGACGCCAAGGGCGGCAGCTCCACCCGATAGGCGTCCAGTGATCCCAGCAGGGCACCGAGGCGCCGGTCGGCGAGCTCGCCCCACAGCTCGGCGTTTAGCTCGCCCGCGATTGCGGGCAGCTCCAGGGCGGGCCACGCGGCCAGGTTCTCCAGCCGCAGCCCGTCAGCCTTGAGGTGAAGCTTCGCGCGCCAGCCCTCGGCCTCGAGCACCGAACCATTGGCGTCGACCGCCAAGCGTATCGAGCGCCCCCAGCGCTCGGGCAGCTCGACGCTGGCGAGCACGCGATGGCGGTCTCCGGCGTTGCGGATCTCGGCCGCGACGTTGCTGAGCTGCAGCTCATCGGGGAAGCCGAAGGCGGCAAAGCCACTGAGGCGCAGGTCGATCGAGCGCACCACCAGCCGGTCGCGGCTGAGCAGCCAGGCGGCCGCGGCCACGTCCCTGCCCCGAGGCGCGTCATCACCGCGCCCGAGGCTCTCGTCCTGCAGATAGAACCCGCCGTCCTCGGTCCGCCGCAGCGCCAGCTGGATGCCGACCAACTCGAGACTGGTCGGATGGAGCGCGCCCTGCAACAGCGCGCTGCGCAAGTCGAGCCCCACCCGCACCTCGCCGATCTCGAGCGCTACGCGCTCGCCCCCGGGGCGCATGAGGCGCACGTCCTGGAGCCGCAGCTCCGGCCCGAAGCCACGCCAGTGCGCGTCCAGGGCCCCGATCTGCACCGGGCGCTCGAGCTCCTTGCTCGCCCAGGCCTGGACCTCGGCCTGAAAATCGCTCGCCAGCGGCAGCAGCAGGCGAAACAGGCTGAACAGCGCCGCGACCAGCACCAGGACCACGGCGCAGGACAGCCACAGCAGCCGGCCCGCGCGCGCGAGCAGCATGGCCGGCTTCAGGCGCTCGGCGTCGTGCGCTGCGTTCGGCGCCGGCGGCGGCGCGCTCACATGAGCACCACATCATAGTTTTCCTGCGTATAGGACGATTCGACCTGGAAGCGAATGGGCTTGCCGATGAAAGCCTCCAACTCGGCCAGGCTGGCCGATTCCTCGTCCAGCATCAGGTCGGTCACCTCGGGGGAGGCCAGCACCAGGAACTGCTCGGCGTCGAACTGGCGCGCCTCGCGCAGGATCTCGCGGAAGATCTCGTAACAGACCGTCTCGGCGGTCTTCAGCGAGCCGCGCCCACCGCAGGCCGGGCAGGGCTCGCACAGGACGTGCTCCAGGCTCTCGCGGGTGCGCTTGCGGGTCATCTCCACCAGGCCGAGGCTGGAGACCTCGCAGATATGGCTCTTGGCGTGGTCCTTGGCCAGGCTCTTCTCCAGGGCACGCATCACCTGGCGCTTGTGCTCCTCCTCGAGCATGTCGATGAAGTCGATGATGATGATGCCGCCCAGGTTGCGCACCCGCAGCTGGCGGGCGATTGCCTGCGCGGCCTCCAGGTTGGTCTTGAATATGGTCTCCTCGAGCGTCCGATGCCCGACGTAGCCGCCGGTGTTGACGTCGATGGTGGTCATCGCCTCGGTCTGATCGAAGATCAGGTAACCGCCCGACTTCAGGGTGACCTTGCGCTCCAGCGCCTTGAGCAGCTCGTCCTCCAGCGCATAGAGATCGAAGATCGGCCGATCCCCCGGATAGTACTGGATGCGCTCGCACACTCCCGGCACGTAGCGTTCGGCGAAGCGCAGCGCATGCTCGTAGGTGCTGCGCGAATCGATGCGCACCGATTCGACCTCGGTGCCCACCAGGTCGCGCAGCGTCCGCAATGCCAGCGGCAGATCCTCGTGCGCGACGCTCCCCGGCTCGAGCGCCGGATGGCGCGCCTGGATCTCCGACCAGAGCTTGCGCAGAAACTGCATGTCGGCGCCGAGCGCCTCGGCATCGACGCCCTCGGCGGCGGTGCGCACGATGTAGGCGCCGCCACCGTTCTGCTCGGTCAGGCTGGCCATGACCAGCCCACGCAGGCGCTCGCGCTCCTCCTCGTCCTCGATGCGCTGCGAGATCCCGGTGGTGCTCGCTCCCGGCATGAAGACCAGGTAGCGCGAAGGAATCGAAATCTGCGTGGTCAGGCGCGCACCCTTGCTGCCGAGTGGATCCTTGACCACCTGCACCAGGATCTCCTGACCCTCGCGCAGCAGATTGGTGATGGACTCGCAGCGCCGCTCGATGCCCTCGGCGACCAGCTCGGGCAGGACGATGTCCGAGGCATGGAGAAAGGCCGCGCGCTCCAGCCCGATGTCGATGAACGCCGCCTGCATGCCCGGCAGCACGCGCGAGACCTGGCCCTTGTAGATGTTGCCGACCAGACCGCGGCGCGCGGCACGCTCGATGTAGACGTCCTGGAGCACGCCGTTCTCCACCACCGCGACGCGCGTCTCGCGTGGTGTGACGTTGACCAGGATCTCTTCGCTCATGATGGAAGTATCGGGCTGCGAGTCACGAATGGCGCGTCACCCCGTTCCCGGTGGATACGGTATTCTCGCGCACTCTTCACTCGTCAGCTAACACATAGATGCCGAATTCGGCCAGCAGTTCTGCAGTTTCACACAATGGCAGGCCCACAACCCCGGAGTAGCTTCCCCGCAGCTCGGACACGAACGCCGCCGCCAGCCCTTGCACCGCGTAGCCGCCGGCCTTGTCGCGCGGCTCACCGCTCGCCCAGTACCGCGCGCACTCCCCGTCGCCGAGCTGGCGGAAACGCACCTCCGACATGCTCGTGCGCACCGCCACGCGCGCATCGCCGACGACGGCGACCCCGGTCAACACCCGGTGCGCGCGGCCGGCGAGGCGCCGGAGCATCGCCAGGCCCGCGGCCCGGTCATCCGGCTTGCCGAGGATCTCGTCGTCGATCACCACTGCGGTGTCGGCGCCGAGAATCGGGATGTCGGCCCGCCCGGCGAGCGCCTTGCCCTGGCGCGCCTTGTCGATCGCCAGGCGCTCGACGTAACGCGCCGGCGACTCCCCGGGCCGCCGCGACTCGTCGACCTCGACCGCGATCGTTCGGCAGTCGATGCCGATCTGGCGCAGGAGTTCCACGCGACGGGGCGAGCGGGAGGCGAGAAAGACCCACGGCCGTGCGTTCACACCGCAAGGCTACCCGCGGCGCGCGCCCGATCTCAAGCGCGCCGCCCGCTCACGGTCATTCTCGATGATAGGGATGCTTGTTGAGAAGGCTCCAGGCCCGGTAGACCTGCTCGGCGACGATCACCCGCACCAGCGCGTGGGGCAGCGTCAGCCGCGACAGCGACCAGCTCGCGCTCGCCCCTTCGCGACAGGCCGGCGCCAGGCCATCCGCTCCGCCGACCAGCAGCGCGACAACGCGGCCCCCGGCCTGCCAGGAAGCGAGTTGGCGGGCGAGATCCCGGGTGCTCCAGGCCGCGCCCGCCTCGTCGAGCGCGACCACCGTGGCGCCTCGCGGAACGGCCGCGAGCTGGCGCTCGCCTTCCCGGGCGATGCGCCGCGCGGCCGGGCTGCCCTTGGCGGCGCGCACCGCCGGGACCTCGACCAGGCGCAGGCCGAACTGTGCCGGCAGGCGCCGAGCGTAGTCCTCGTAGGCCGCCTGCACCCAGCCGGGCATGCGGGTGCCGACCGCGATCAGGTAGAGGTGCACGAGACCTCGGCGGGCCACGCGGGCACGGCGCGCGGGATTCCGGCTAGCTGCGCTTGGCGGCGAGCTGATCGTCGCTCGCGACGGGGCCAGTCCACAGCTTCTCCAACTGGTAGAAGTCCCTCACCCTGGGCAGCATGATGTGCACCAGCACCGCGCCGAGATCGACCAGGATCCAGTCCCCGGCCGCCTGGCCCTCGACGCCCAGCGGCTGATGGCCCGCGTGCTTGGCGCGCTGGACCACGGCATCGGCAAGCGATCTCACGTGCCGGTCCGAGGTTCCGCTGGCGATGATCATGGTGTCGGTGATCGTGGTGCGCTGGCGCACGTCCAGGACGCGCAACTCCACCGCCTTGAGATCCTCGAGCGCCTCGATCACCAGCTCGCGCAGCGCCTGCCGATCCGCCGGTGCCGTCATCGCCCCGCCCCCGGCGCCGGCCGCTGATACGGCCCGGCCTCCCGCAGGTAGCCCTCGACCGCGTCCGGTACCAGATAGCGCACGCTGCGACCGGCCGCGAGCAGCGAGCGTATCCTGGAGGCCGAGATATCTAGCTGCGTGACCGGCAGAAAGCAAACCCCGCCGGCGGGCCTTTCGCGCAACCGCGCCGCTTCCGTGCACAGCTCCGGTGTCAACACCGCGGCCGCATCCGCCGGGACCTCCGCCGGCCATCC
This sequence comes from Gammaproteobacteria bacterium, assembly GCA_041629015.1. Lineage (GTDB taxonomy): Bacteria > Pseudomonadota > Gammaproteobacteria > QQUJ01 > QQUJ01 > JBFKOE01. The sequence goes on along the minus strand of JBFKOE010000142.1, from coordinate 394 downwards.
CGGGCGGTGCACCACCGCCAGGTGCGCCAGCTCGATCAGGCGCTGCCATTGGTGCCAGCCGGTGATTCCCTGCAGCGCATCGAGCCCCATCAGCAGGCAGACCGGGTGCTGCCCGCCGAGCTCCGCCCGCAGCGCCTCCAGGGTATCCACCGAATAGGAAGGCCCGGCGCGCTCGAGCTCCTGCTGGTCGATCGCGAAGCGAGGCTCGCCGGCCACGGCGAGCCGAAGCATTTGCAGCCGCTGCTCGGCCGAGGCGAGCGGCGTGGCGCGGTGCGGCGGCAAGCCGCAGGGGATGAAGCGAAGCTCCTCGAGCGCCAGGGCCTCGACGACCTCCAGGCCCGTGCGCAGGTGACCGAAATGGATGGGATCAAAGGTGCCGCCGAAGACGCCGAGC
>JBFKOE010000141.1:0-5282 GCA_041629015.1 Gammaproteobacteria bacterium | reverse complement strand
GCGCTGATCGAGGCGCAGCCGGAAACGGTCTCGGTCTTCACCATCACCGGCGGCAACGTCTTCGGCCGCTCGCAGTTCGAGTCGCCCAACCGGGCCTCGCTGAAGATCCAGCTCGTCAGTCGCGCCGAGAGGGCCATGACCACCGAGCAGAGGGTGAGCAAGATGCGCGGCCAGGTCGACAAGCTGCGCTTCCCGGGCGTCACGGTGCGGCTGCACAACCGCGGCATCCGCGGCGTGCGCATCGGGCGTGGCGACGAGCAGGTCAGCGTCCGCGTGCAGGGCCCCGACCTGGAGACGCTGCGCGAGCTGGGCGCGGCGGTGGCCGCCGCGCTGCGGGGCGTCGAGGGCCTGGTCAACGTCCAGCATTCGCTCGAAGAGGTCACCCAGGAGCTCGCAATCATCCCCGACCGCGAGCGCATCGCCGCGCTCGACCTCGACCTCGAGCGCCTGGGCCGCTCGCTGCGGGTGGCGCTGGCGGGCGTGGAGGTGACGGATTTCCTGGACCGAGACCGCTTCTTCGCGGTCCGCCTGCGGCTCGCGCCGCACGCGCTGGCCAGCCCCCGCGATCTCGAGTCCCTGCTGCTCTTTCCCAGGACCGCGGAGCGCCCCGCCGTCTATCTTGCCGACGTGGCCAGGGTCCAGGTCAGCGCGGCACCGGCCCAGATCACCCGCGAGAACCAGCGCCGGATCGTCGAGATCAGCGCGGGCCTGCGCGAGGAGCTCACCCTGGGGGCGGCCAAGGCCGCCATCGACGCCGCGCTCGCCGGCGTGGCCTTGCCAGAGGGTTACGCCCTCTACGATGCCGGCGCGACCGAGGCGCTGCAGGAAGGCCGCCAACTCAGCGGCGTGCTGTTGCCACTCGCGCTGTTCCTGGTGTTCGTGGTGATGGCGGTGCAGTACGAGTCGTTGCGCAACCCGCTGGTGATCCTCCTCAGCGTCCCCTTCGCCGCGATCGGGGTCGCCCTCGGGCTGTGGTCGACCGGGCTGCCGATATCCATGCCGGTGTGGCTGGGGCTGATCATGCTCGCCGGCATCGTGGTCAACAACGCCATCGTCCTGGTCGAGTACATCGACCTGGTGCGCGAGCAGGCGGTGGAGATGGTCGGGGCCATCGTCGAGGCGGCGCGCCTGCGACTGCGGCCCATCCTCATGACCACGCTGACCACCGTGGCGGGCATGCTCCCGCTCGCGCTCGGCCTTGGCGAGGGCGCCGAGATGCTGCAACCGCTGGCGGTGACCATCGTGTCCGGGCTGAGCTTCTCGCTGCTGGTCTCCCTCGCACTGGTCCCAATCTGTTACCGGCTCCTGCACCCAGGCCGATGAGCGCCCGCGCCGGGTGCCGAAATCCCGACGAAAATCGATGAGTTATGTAGGGATTTTTCGGTAAACTCTCGGCAGGCTCTGCCGTTGTATTCATTGATCGGGCGTGGCCCGCGGCCCGCCCGCCAAGGCAACGGTCAACTTCGGCGCAATCGGGGACGACGAGCAACCACCATGAGCGCTCCGCAGCTCAACATTCCGGCACGCCAGGCGGACGCGGCGGCACCCAAGCGCTCCGTGGGCGAGCTGCTGGCCTGGCTGGAGTCCCTGCCCATCGCCAATCCGGCCGAGTCGGCGAGCCGAATGCATACCGAGCTCGCCCAACTCAACCGCCGGCGGCTCGACACCGCGAAACGCCTGGAGCTCGCGCCGCACTTCGAGCGCATCGGCGGCGAGCTGGTCGAGGCCCTGCGCAAACCCCTTGCGCGCGGCACCTTCCCGGTGCCGGCCAAGTCGCGCCGCGGGGCCGCCCTTGTGCACGGCCTGCTCGCCGAGCTGGCCAACAGCCGCAAGATTCTGGTGACGGAACTGGCCAGCGGCCAGGCGCGAGCCCAGCGCCTCGGTCTCGGCGCCTCGATGGCGGAGGCCAGCCACCTGCTGGCCGAGCTGCTGCTGAACTGCTACCTGCAGTACCAGTCGGTGCCGCGCGGCGTTTGGCACGATCTGCACCGGCTCTACGCCCTGGCCGACGAGTTCGGGTTCAAGGTGCTGCGCGAGGGTAAGGAGCCCTCCGCGGCGTTGCGCCGCGTCGAGCTCAGCTACAAGCGCATCAGCCTGCTGGTGCTGACCAACCCCTACCACCTGATGAGCGGCGAGGCCCTGCGGGTGTACGAGCTTCTCGAGCAGTGGGCCGGCCTGGCCACCCTGGCGCCGCTGAGCGGCAGCCGCGTGCCCGAGGGCATCTACTTCGCCGACCTCGAGTCCGACGAGCCGCCGTCCTATGCCCGCGGCCCCGAGATCCCGTTGGTCAAGCAAGGCCAGGTGCTGGGGATCGAGCCGCTGATGGGGGCCGTCGCCACGGGCCTGCGCGAGCTGATGGCCGAGCAGAACGCCGAGGCATCGCGCACGGTGCGCCGCGAGCGCGACCTGCTGTTGCGCCTGGAGCGCGCCTGGAAGGTACGGCGCAAGCGCCGCTTCCCGCGCACCCAGCAGGTCTCCCGCCTCGACGTCGCCTCCTCCTTGAGCGCCTGCCACTACTTCATCAGCGGCGAGCAAAGATTCGCCCCCGAGCAGCGCGGCAGCGATAAGAAAGGCGCCGACCTGGAGCTCCTGCCGGCGGACTTCGCCCCGTGGAAGCGCGACGAGTTCGGGCGCCCCGCCAGCGGGGTCGGGCTCGCCTCCCAGCTGACCAGCTACCAGAGCCGCGACCCCACCAGCGACATCTGGCGCCTGGTCTACCAGACCAAGGACCGCGCCGAGGACGAGGTCGAGGCGGAACCGGCGTTCCTGGCCGCGAACCTGTCCAGCATCGACGAGAGCATGGGCGGGCTGGCGCTGCTGTGCGGCCGCGATTCCAGCCTGCGGCTGCAGGTCGGCGAGCTGGTGGTCTATGAGCCGGGAGGCAGGCGCGATGCCGCCAACTGGCGCGTTGGTGCGGTGCGCTGGCTGCTGCAGCGGCCGGATCAGGACATGGAGGTCGGAATCAAGCGGCTGTCGCGCGATGCACTGGCGCTGGCGGTGCGCGCCATCCGCGGGATCGGCAAGGGCGGCGGGTTCTTCCGCGGCCTGCTGATACCGCGCGCCAATCCCAAGGACAAGGCCACCGCCCTGATCGTGCCTTGGGGGATCTACGACGTGGGCACGGAAATCGCCCTGCACCTGGAAGGCGAGGTGCTGTACGCGCGCCTGAGCAAGGTCCTGGAGACCACCGGCTGTTACTCGGTCTTTGCCTTTCAGCTGATCGACACCCCTCCCGAGGAACGCCCGCGCAGCCAGCTCAGCGACTTCATGCGCGACGCCCCCTGAGTCCCCTTCCGGCCCGGCGCTAGCCGCCCCCGGCCGAGATCCCTGCCCGCGGCGCGGTGCTATACTGCCCGCGCCTCGACCCACCTCCGCACCTCCCTGGAAACTCGCCATGGCGCCAAGCAACTACTTCAGCCGCTTGTTCGGCAATTCCCCGGTCAGTCCGCTGCAGCGCCACATGGAGAAGGTCTGCGCCTGCGTCGCGGAACTGATCCCGTTCTTCGAGGCGGTGCTCGCCCGCGACGTCGAACGCATGGCCGAGGTACAAGCCTCCATCGCCCAGCGCGAAAAGGAGGCCGACGCGCTCAAGCACGAGCTGCGCCTGCAACTGCCCAAGGGCATCATGCTGCCGGTCTCGCGCCGCGACCTGCTCGAGGTGCTGTCCATGCAGGACAAGCTGGCGAACCGCGCCAAGGACATCGCCGGGATCATGCTCGGTCGCAAAATGGCGATTCCTGAGTCGGTCGCGGAGCAGATCATGGAGTTCGTGCGCCGCTCGGTGGATGCGGCGATGCAGGCGCGAAAGGCCATCAACGAGCTCGACGAGCTGCTCGAGACCGGCTTTCGCGGTCGCGAGCTGGATATCGTCGACCGCATGCTCGATGAGCTCGATCGCATCGAGAGCGAGACCGACGACATCCAGGTCCACGTGCGCGCCGGGATCTTCGAGCTCGAGGACACGCTGCCGCCGGTGCAGGTGATGTTCCTCTACCAGGTGATCGACTGGATCGGCAATCTCGGCGACCGCGCCCAGCGCGTCGGCAGTCGCCTGCAGTTGATGCTGGCCCGCTGAGCGGAGAGGCGCCATGGAGCATCAGGTGACGATCCTCGTGCTCGCCGCGCTGTTCGGCCTGTTCATGGCCTGGGGCATCGGCGCCAACGACGTGGCCAACGCCATGGGCACCTCGGTGGGCTCGCGCGCGGTCACGATCAAGCAGGCCATCGTGATCGCCGCGGTGTTCGAGTTCGCCGGTGCCTTTCTTGCCGGTGGCGAGGTGACCAGCACCATCCGCAAGGGCATCGTGGACACCACCGCCTTCGCTGGCAGCCCGGAGCTTCTCGTCTACGGCATGCTGGCCGCCCTGCTCGCCGCGGGCGTGTGGCTGCTGATCGCCTCGCACTTCGGCTGGCCGGTGTCCACCACACACTCGATCGTCGGGGCCGTGGTCGGCTTCGCCGCGGTCGGCGTGGGCGTCGAGGTGGTGAAGTGGGACAAGATCGGCTCCATCGTCATGAGCTGGGTGGTGTCCCCGCTCTTGGCCGGGACCATCGCCTACCTGCTGTTCATGTCCGTGCAGCGCCTGATCCTCGACACCGTGGAGCCGCTGCGCAATGCCAAGCGCTATGTGCCCGCCTACATCTTCCTGGTCGGCTTCATCGTCGCGCTGGTCACCCTGCTCAAGGGGCTCAAGCACGTCGGCATGAAAGTCTCGATGCCCGAGGCCTACGCCTACGCAGTGCTGTTCGGCATCGTCTGCGCGGGGCTCGGCGTCGCCGCGATCCGCCGGCTGCACATCGACCCCGCCGCGGATCGCGACTTCCACTTCGCCAACGTGGAGAAGGTGTTCGCCATCCTCATGATCGCGACCGCCTGCGCGATGGCCTTCGCGCACGGCTCGAACGACGTCGCCAACGCCATCGGGCCGGTCGCGGCGGTGGTCGGCGTGGTGCAGAGCGGCGGCGAGATCGCCCAGAAGTCCGCGCTCCCGCCCTGGGTCCTGCTGCTCGGCGGCGCCGGCATCGTCCTGGGCCTGCTCACCTACGGCCAGCGGGTCATCCGCACCATCGGCACCCGCATCACCGACCTGACCCCGAGCCGCGGGTTCGCGGCCACGCTGGCCGCCGCGACCACGGTGGTAGTGGCCTCGGGCACCGGCCTGCCGATCTCCACCACCCACACCCTGGTCGGGGGCGTGCTCGGCGTGGGGCTGGCGCGGGGCATCAGCGCGCTCAACATGCGCGTCGTGCGCACCATCTTCATGTCCTGGATCGTGACCCTG
>JBFKOE010000140.1:0-5343 GCA_041629015.1 Gammaproteobacteria bacterium | reverse complement strand
TTCGTCGAGCAGCGGTGCTCCCTCGATCAGTCCCCGCATCGCCGGGTTCTTGCTGTCGAGCACGCGCAGCGGGTTGCTGTCCAGGCGCCGCCGAGAATCTTCGTCGAGCTGATCGGCGTGCGCCCGCAGGTACTCGACCAGGCGTTCGCGGTAGACCGCCCGCTCTTCCGCCGTGCCCAGGGAATTGATCTCCAGCTCGATGTCCTCGGCGAGCCCGAGCGCCAGCCACATCCGCGCGCTCATCAGGATTAGCTCGGCATCGATGTCCGGGCCCGGCAAGCCGAACGCCTCGGCCCCGATCTGGTGAAACTGCCGGTAGCGCCCCTTCTGCGGTCGCTCGTGGCGAAACATCGGGCCCATGTACCACAGGCGCTGCACCTGGTTGTGAAGCAGGCCCTGCTCGATGCCCGCGCGCACACACCCCGCTGTTCCCTCCGGGCGTAGCGTCAGGCTGTCGCCGTTGCGGTCGCGAAAGGTGTACATCTCCTTCTCGACGATGTCGGTGACCTCGCCGATCGAGCGCGCGAACAGCTCCGTGCGCTCCAGCAGGGGCACGCGGATCTCCTGATAGCCGTAGCTCGCGAGCACGCCGATCAAGCTCGCCTCGAGGTGCTGCCAGAGGGCGGTATCGGCCGGCAGCAGATCGCGCATGCCGCGTACCGACTGTATGCCTTGCGCCAAGATGCTCCCCACCCCAGGTTGACAATTCCGCCCGGCCGGCCGTGCTCAGCCTGGATCGCGCTCGGTCTCGCGCCGGCGCGCCAGCCGGGCACGAATCTCGGCCTCGAGCCGATCGAGCAGTTCCTCGTCCCCGACCTTGCCCGCGGGGACGCCGTCGCGGTACATCAGGTTGGGCTCGCCGCCGGTAACCCCGACGTCGGCGATTCGCGCCTCGCCGGGGCCGTTGACCACGCAGCCGATAACGGCGACGTCGAGAGGATCGGTGATGTCCGCCAACCTTCGCTCCAGGGCCGCGACCGTGCGAATGACATCGAAGCGCTGGCGCGAGCACGACGGGCACGCGATCAGGTTGATACCGTGGGTGCGCAGGCCGAGGCTCTTCAGGATCTCGAACCCGACCTTGACCTCTTCCACCGGGTCGGCCGCGAGCGACACCCGCAAGGTGTCGCCGATGCCCTCCGCCAACAGCATGCCCAGCCCCACCGCGGATTTCACCGTGCCGCCCCGCAAGCCGCCCGCCTCGGTGACTCCCAGGTGCAAGGGCTGCTCGATACGCGCCGCCAGCTGGCGATAGGCGCTCACCGTGGTGCCGACGTCGGAGGCCTTGAGGCTGACCTTGAAGTCCGGGAAGTCCAGGCGCTCGAGAATGGCCACGTGACGCAGCGCCGATTCTACCAGCGCCGCCGCAGTCGGCTCACGGTACTTGTCGAGCAGGTCTTTTTCCAGGGATCCGGCATTGACGCCGATGCGAATCGGGATGCCGCGCTCACGAGCGCACTCGACGACCGCGCGCACCCGCTCCTCGCGCCCAATGTTGCCCGGATTGATGCGCAGACAGTCGACGCCGAACTCGGCGACCCGCAGGGCGATGCGATAGTCGAAGTGGATGTCGGCGACCAGCGGCACCTCGACCTGCTGGCGGATACGCCCGAAGGCCTCGGCCGCCTCCATGCTGGGCACCGAGACCCGCACGATGTCGGCGCCGGCCGCCGCAATGGCTCGCACCTGCGCCACGGTAGCGTCGACGTCGCAGGTCTCGGTGTTGGTCATGCTCTGCACCGAGATCGGCGCATTGCCGCCAACGGCCACCGCGCCGAGCTTGATCTGGCGCGAGCGGCGGCGAGAAATTTCAAGCTCGTTGTTCACTTCCCAGGACCTCGGCGCCGCTGCGCGGCGCGACTGCGGGCGGGTGGCGGCGCGTGCTCGCCTAGCGTTGCGCGGAGCCGGGCGCGTCGCCCTCGATCGCATTCTCGGCTCGGCGATCGACCACCAGGCGCGCCACCCCGTTTCTCGCGATCCGGAATCCCTGCACCGGGGTCGCGTTCAGGCTCAGGCGCACACCCGGCGCATTGCCGAGAAACACCGTGAGGGGGGCCTGGCCGTGCACCACGTGCACCGTGCCCTCGGCCAGCAAGCCGTAGACCAGCCGATCGCCGTCCGCGTCGCTGACCTCGGCCCACGAAGGGCCGCTGAGCTCCATGACCAGCGTGTCCTGGGGCCAGGGCGCGGCGAGCGGTTCGGGTGCGACGGGCGCCTCGAGCGCCGGCTCCGGGGCCGGCGCCGGTTGCGACGCCGCCAGCGTGCGCTCTGGCTCGACGGCGGGCGGCGCGACCGCGGCCGCGGTGGACGGTTCCGGCGCGGCCGGCACGACGGCGGTGGTCACCGCCGGCTCGTCGCGCGGCGCCACCGGGCCCGGCGGCGCTGGCTCCACCAGCGTCGGCTCGACCCCAGCTGGCTCGACCTGCGCGGGCGCGGCCGGAGGCGGGCTCGCGGCTTGCTCCTGCAGCGCACCGAGGCCGAGCGCCTCCAGCAAGGCGCGCGGCGGCTGGCCCTGCAGCCAGGCAATCACCAAGGCCAGCACGACCGCCCCGACCGCCGCGCTGCCCCAGCGCAGCAGCCGCCCTTCGCCCCGGCGTCGCCGCGCGACCAGGATCGCGCCCTGGGGGACCGCGTTCGGCGCCTCGCTCAGTTCCAGCGCCTCGAAGCTCGCCAGGATTTCGGCCGGCGGCAGTCCGAGCAGGCGCGCATAGGTGTTGAGGTAGCCGCGCGCAAACAGCAGCGACGGCAACTCGGTGTACTCGTCGCGCTCGAGCGCCTCGATGAACACGCGCCTGAGCTTCAGCTGCGCGGCCACCTCGGCGATCGTCAGCTCGGCCGCTTCACGCGCCTCGCGCAGCCGCTGGCCGGGCCCGACCGGCGGCAGCGGCACGTCGGGCCGCGGCGCCTGTTGGGTGTCAGCGCTTTCGGCCGCCACTCTTCGCCCGCGACTGCTCGAGCAGTCGCGCCTCCTCGGAATCGGGGAACTGTCCCTGTAGCAGCAGCGCGTAGCTGGACACCGCGTCGCGGTCGCCCAGCTCACGCTCGACCTGAATCCCTAGCCACAGGGTCTGAGGCGTGTGCTTGCCGACCTCGAGATAGCGTTGCAGGTAGGCCCGCGCGCTCAGCGCCACACCCTGGTCGAAGCTGATGCGCGCCATCTGGTACAAAGCCGGCGCGAACTTGGGGTTGCGCCGCAGCGCCGACCGGAAGTACGTCTCGGCCCCCTCGCGGTCGCCATGCGTTGCCACGCACAGGCCCGCGTTGGTAAGCGCCACCTCCGGCTGGGCATAGAGGGGGTTCTCGAGCGCGGCCTTGAAGCGCTGCTCGGCGCTGGCGATGTCGCCGCGACGGCACAGGAACGCCGCATAGGCATTCTGCCCGTAGGAATCCTGCGGATCCAGCTCCACGCCCCGCGCATAGTGCAGGTCGGCCTTGTCGGGGCGGTCCAGGTTGTCGTACACCAGCGCGATCACGGTGTGCGCCCGGGCGTTGTCCGGATTCTGCTCGACCGCCTTCAAGAGGCGCTTGAGGGCACGCTCGAAATCGCGCTCTTCCAGGTAGGCCAGTCCGAGTTCGGTATTGATATCCGAGCTCTTCAGCAGCTGCTCCTCCTCGATGCGCACCGACTGCGAGCTGCACCCCGCCACCGCCAGGGAAGCGATCAGCACCGGCAGGCAGAACAACCGGCTCACGCGTGCAGCTCCACGACCGGAGCCTGAGCACGCCGCGGAACCCGCGCTCTGACGCGCCCGGCGAGCTGGCCGCAGGCGGCATCGATGTCCTGACCGCGGGGCTTGCGGGTAATGGTCATCAGCCCGGCGGCGATCAGCACCTCGCGGAACTCGTCGATGCGCCGCGATGGCGAGGCGTGGTAGGGCGCTCCCGGGTAGGGGTTGAAGGGGATGAGGTTGATCTTGGCGGGAATCCCGCGCAGCAGCCGGGCAAGCCGGCGCGCGTCCTCGTCGCCGTCGTTCAGTCCCGCGAGCATGATGTACTCGAAGGTGATGCGCCGGCGCCGATCCTTGGCGATGAACCGCCGACAGGCTTCCAGCAGTTCCCGAATCGGATACTTGCGATTGATCGGCACCAGGCGGCTGCGCAACTCGTCGCTCACCGCATGCAGGGATACCGCGAGGCTGATGTCGGTGAGACTGGCAAGCCGGTCGAGCGCCGGGACCACTCCGGCCGTGCTGAGCGTCACCCGGCGCTTGGAGAGACCGAAGCCGAGATCGTCCATGAGCAAGCGCGTGGCGCGCACCACGTTGTCTACGTTCAGCAAGGGCTCACCCATCCCCATGAAGACCACGTTGGTGATCAGCCGGCTGTCGTTGACGCCCGGCCACAGACCGTCCGCGGTGTCCGCGCCCAGGCGCTCGTTGGCGAGCCACACCTGGGCCACGATCTCCGCCGCGGAGAGATTGCGGTTGAATCCCTGCTGGGCGGTGACGCAAAACGCGCAATCGAGCGGGCAACCGACCTGAGAGGAAACGCACAAGGTGCCGCGGTCCCCGTCGGGTATGAAGACCGTCTCCACGCAGTTGCCGTCCTCGAGTGCGAACAGCCACTTGCGGGTCCCGTCGGCCGACACCTGGTCGGATGCCGCCTCGGGGACCGCGATCTCCGTCGTGTCGGCCAGGCGTGTGCGCAGCGCCTTGCTCAGGTTGGTCATGCAGTGAACGTCGCGCACGCCTAGATGATAAAGCCACTTCATCACCTGGTGCGCACGATAGGCTGGCTCGCCGAGATCGGTGAAGAAGGCCTCCATCGACTCGCGATCCTGACCCAGAAGGTTGAGCCGCACGCCGCTCACGGGCATTCTCAGCGGGTGCGCTGGCAGATCTCTTCGTCCTTGAAAAAGAAGCCGATCTCGATGCGCGCGGTCTCGGGGCCGTCGGAGCCGTGCACCACGTTCTCGTCGATGGTCTTGGCGAAATCGGCGCGGATGGTTCCGGGTGCCGCCTCGCTCGGGTTGGTCGCGCCCATGACCTCGCGGTTCTTGGCGATCGCGCCCTCGCCCTCGAGCACCTGCACCATCACCGGCCCCGAGGTCATGAACTCGACCAGGGGGCGGAAGAACGGGCGCTCGCTGTGCACCGCGTAGAAGCCCTCGGCCTGCTCGCGGCTGAGATGCAGCATCTTGGCGGCCACCACGCGCAGCCCGGCGTGCTCGAAGCGGCTGTAGATCTCCCCGATCAAGTTCTTGCCCACGCCGTCGGGCTTGACGATGGAAAGGGTTCGCTCGATTGCCATGCGCAGACTCCGTCGGGCAGCAGGGCCCAATGCGACGAGCCCGCGTTAAACCGCGGGCTCGAACGGGAAAACTCGACCGTCAAGTCTAGCGCC
>JBFKOE010000139.1:0-5380 GCA_041629015.1 Gammaproteobacteria bacterium | reverse complement strand
TGATCGACGCCCTCTCCCGCCTGGCCCACGAGCAGGCCGCCCGGCCGATGCTCGCGCGCACCCACGGCCAGCCGGCCTCCCCGACCACGCTCGGCAAGGAGATCGCCAACGTCGTATTCCGGCTCAAGCGCCAGCGCGAGCAGCTGGTGATGGTGCCGATCCTGGGCAAGATGAACGGCGCGGTGGGCAACTACAACGCCCACCTCGTCGCCTACCCCGAGGCCGACTGGCCCGGGATCGCGCGCGAGTTCGTCAACTCCCTGGGGGTGGACTGGAACCCCTACACCACCCAGATCGAGCCCCACGACTACATGGCCGAGTACTTCAACGCGCTCGCGCGCTTCAACACCGTGCTCACTGACCTCTGCCGCGACCTGTGGGGCTACATCGCCATCGGCTACTTCCGCCAGAAGACCGTGGCCGGCGAGGTCGGCTCCTCGACCATGCCCCACAAGGTCAACCCCATCGACTTCGAGAACGCCGAGGGCAACCTGGGCGTGGCCAACGCCCTGCTCGGGCACCTCGCGGAGAAGCTGCCGGTCTCACGCTGGCAGCGCGATCTCACCGACTCGACCACGCTGCGCAACCTGGGCGTGGGCATCGCCCACTCGGTGCTCGCCTACCAGTCCTGCCTCAAGGGCATCGGCAAGCTGGAGGTCGACGCGGCGCGGCTGGACGCCGATCTGGACGAGAACTGGGAGGTGCTGGCCGAGGCGATCCAGACGGTGATGCGCCGCCACGGCGTCGACAAGCCCTATGAGCGGCTTAAGGAGCTCACCCGCGGGCAGCGCATCGGCATGGAGAGCCTGCGCAAGTTCGTGCTGACGCTGGAGATCCCCGACGAGGCCAAGCAGGCGCTGCTCGAGCTGACGCCGGCGAGCTACCTCGGCAATGCCGCCGAGCAGGCGGGATCGCTGTGAGGCAATTGCGGGGCGCTGATTGGAGAGGCTTGGGCCGCGATCGGAGCGCGGCGGCAAGCGCGACACAGGGGAGACGCGATGGACCTGGCTGAACACAAGCTCGGCGAGACCAGCGAGGCGCTGGTCATCGAAACCCTGGAGGACTGCCAGGCCGCCTCCCTGGCACTCGCCAACCAGGCCCAGAACACGCTCTACATCTACAGCCGCGAGCTCGACCCGCGACTCTACGACCTGCCCTCCTTCGAGGAGGCGGTGCGCGGCGTGGCGGTCCGTAATCGCCAGTCCGAGGTGCGGATCCTGATCCGCAGCTCCCAGCACATCGTCAAGTACGGCCACCGGCTGCTCGACCTGGCGCGGCGCCTGTCGAGCTCGATCGCCATCCGCATCGCCGGGGCCAGCCACCGCAACCACAACGAGGCCTTCCTGATCGCCGACGGGGTCGGCTACCTGCACCGCACGCTCGCGGACCGCTTCGAGGGCCGGGCCGATTTCAACGACCCGCTCGCGACCCGCGAGCTGCTGCGCTTCTTCGAAACCGCCTGGGAACACGCGCGCCGCGACCCCGAGCTGCTGCGCCTGCACCTCTGATCGCGTGGCCAGGCCCGAGACGACCGCCGCAGATTCAGGCCGCCGGCTCCCCGGCGAACTGCCTGCGGCGGGGCTCCTCCTCGCCGCCTTGCTCGCCTGCGCCGCGCCGCGGGCGGCCGAGCAGACCGAGGTGATCGAGCTGCGCGCGCGCACCGCCGAGGAGATGGTGCCGCTGCTGCGTCCCCTGCTCGCCCCGGGGGGCGCCCTGACGGGGCGCGGCACCCAGCTCATCGTGCGCACCACGCCCGAGAACCTGGCCGAGCTGCGCCGCGTGCTGGCGCAGCTCGACCGCGCGCCGCGCCAGCTGCTGATCACCGTGCTGCAGGGCGAGGCCGCGCGCGAGGCCCTGCGCGAGGCCGAGGCCTCGGCCTCGATCGGCGTCGGCGAGCGCGGGCGGGTGGTGCTGGGCGAGCCGGCCCCGGGGGCCGGGGACGGCGTGCAGCTGCGGCTGCGCTCGACCGAGTCGAGCCGCGAGGCCGAGGACGCGCAGCGGGTCAGGGTGCTCGAGGGCAACGCGGCGCTCATCCGGGTCGGGCAGTCGGTGCCGGTGGGCAGCGTTTCGGTCACCCGCGGACCCCACGGGCGCGAGGTGACGAAGTCGATCGATTACCGGGACCTCGACAGCGGGTTCGTGGTGGTGCCGAGGATCGCCGGCGAGCGCGTGACCCTGGAGATCCGCGCCCAGCGCCAGAGCGCCTCGCCCGGCGGCGGCGGGCGCTTCGAGACCGCCGAGGTGCAAACGACGGTGAGCGGCCGCCTCGGGGAGTGGATCGAGCTCGGCGGCAGCCGAACGCAGTCGAGCGCGGCCTCTGGGGCCGGCCTCGAACGCTCGGCCCAGACCGCGAGCGACGATCGCCGGGTGATCCTCAAGGTCGAGGAGATCCGCTGAGCGGGTAGCGCGCGGCGCGCGCCTGCTAGCGGCCCCCCTCCGCGGCGGGCTCCGCGCCGCCGGCCAGCCCGGCGCGCTCCAGCGCCGCCAGGAACGGCTTGCTGGCCTCGCCGAAGTACAGCGAGCGGTGCGGGAACGGGATCTCGATGCCGGCGGCGTCAAAGGCCATCTTCACCCGCTTCTGGAATTCCCGCCCGACCTCCCACTGCTTGATGGGCACGGTCTTGATCCGGCCCTTGATCACGACCGCCGAGTCGCCGAACTTGTCCAGGCCGAAGACCTCGATGTCCTCGACCAGCAGCGGGCCGAAGTGCTCGTCGGCGCGCAGCCCGGCACCGACCTCCTTCATGATGCCGATCACGCGGTCCACGTCCTCCTTGTAGGCGACGCCGATCTCGAACACGTAGGCCGACCACTCGCGGGTCATGTTCGAGAGCGTCGTAATCGACCCGTTGGGAAAGACGTGAACCACCCCGGCCAGGTCGCGCAGCACGATGGTGCGGAAGTTGATCGTCTCCACCAGTCCGCCGGTGCCGTTGATCACGGCGACGTCACCCACCCGCACCTGGTTCTCCAGGATGATGAAGAAGCCGGAGATCACGTCGCGCACCAGGTTCTGGGCGCCGAATCCGATCGCCAGGCCGGCGACGCCCGCCGAGGCGAGGATGGGCGCGATGTCGACGCCGAGCTCCTTGAGCACGACCAGGCCGCCGACCGACCAGAGCACGATCACGGTGCCCTGGCGCATCAGCCGGACCAGGGTCTCGGCGCGCTTGGCGGCCTCGCCGGGGATCTCGCCCTGCCGGCTGCCCTTGTCGATCAGCCGGGCCTCGAGCCGGCGCAGCAGCGACTTGGCGACCCGAAGCAGCACCCATCCCGCGACCAGTATCAGCGCCATGCGCAGCGCCGTGGTCGCGACCAGCGGCCAGTCGAACCTGCCATAGACCTGCGAGATCACATCCATCATTCACGCGCTTCCTGGGGCCCGACCGCCCGGGGCCGGAGACTGAACAGGTTAGGGCATCAACGAGCGGCTTGCGAACCGGAGTCGGGCCGCCTCAGGGGGCGGGCTCGGCGAGGCGGATCTCGATGCGCTCCAGCCCGCGGCCCGGGTTCCTGCGTTTGAGCCCGATCGCGCCGACCTCGCCGGTGCGACGCAGGTGGGTGCCGCCGCAGGGCACGCGCGCGAAGCCCTCTACCTCCCAGTTGCGTCGCCCGGCGGCCCGGTCGCTGAAGCCGCTGAGGATCTCGCGGTCCGCCTCGACGATTGCCTGCGCCGCGGCGCCGATCTCCGCCAGCAGGGGCGCGATGCTCTCGGGCCATTCGAAGTCGATGCGCGCCTTGTCCTCGGCGATGTGGGCGCCGGCCTTGCGCGCTCGGGGAAAGCGCTGGCAGAAGAGCTCGAGCACCAGCTCGGCGGCGAAGTGCAGTCGCATCAGCCGGTAGCGCCGCGGCCAGTCGATCGCGATCTCGACCTCCTCGCCCGGGCACAGGCCGTGGTCGGGGTGTAGCGTGTAGACGATGTCCTCGCCCTCTGCGCGCGCCTCGATGACCGGCCTCCCGCCGATGGTGCCCCGATCGCTCTCCTGCCCGCCGGAGAAGGCGAAGAAGATGGTCTCGGCGACGCACACCCGGTCGGCATCGACGCCAGCGATGCGGGTGCGCAGCCGGGTGCGGTAGGGCTCGGCCCAGAATCGCTTGACGGTCACGGGCTGATCCACGTTCGAGCCGGGCTCAGCGGGCCGCGCTCATCAGGCGGCGCCCGAGCGCGGCGGCCCTCCGGGCCGCGGCCTCGGGCAGCACCGGCTCCGGGGTCTGCGCCGCCAGGCCCACGTACAGCCGCCCGACCGGCCGCGCCCCGAGCAGGCCCGCCATCTTCGCCAGCGTGGCCATGGCGCGGGTAAACAGACGCGCCATCGGCCCGGGCATGGCCGAGGAGGTGATCAGCACCGCGGGGCGGGTGGGCTTCTCGATGCGCGGCTTGGGCGCTGGCGCACCCCAGGGCCAGTAGGTGCAGCAGACCATGCGCTCGAGGAAGCGCCGGGTGATCGCGGTCACGTCGCCGGCATTGACCGGCGCGGCGAGCACCAGCGCCTCGGCGGCCTCGATCTCGTCCAGGATCGCCCCCATGGCGTCCTCGATCAGGCAGCGCCCGCGCGCGGGGCCTGGCGCCTGGGTGCAGCTGCGGCAGTTGCGGCAGAAGGCGATGTCCTCCTCGCGCAGGCGGAACACCCGGGTACGCGCGCCCTCCCCGGCAGCCGCGGCCAGCACCGCAGCGGTCGCCTGGTCGATCACACCGCCTTCCCGATAGCTGCCGACGATGGCCACCACGTAGCGGTCCTTCATCGCCCTTCCCCGTGTTTTCGCGGCGCGGCCACCGTCGAGCCCCGCGCCGGCTCAGTACCCGAGCAGCGCCCACAGCGCGAGCAGCGCGCTCAGGGTCACCACCGCCGGAGCGATGCCGCATACCCGCGCGGCGAGTCCCAGCGAGCCGCGCAGCCGCAAGGTTTGCGCCAGCAGGACCAGGGCGAGCAGCGCGCTCAGCAACAAGCCGCCGGCGAGCACGATGATCGCCGTGCCCGCGGGCGCGAAACCCTCGCCCGGCGGCGCGAGGCGCGGCAACAGCAGGGAGGCGACGGCGAGCGCCAACCAGATCCCGGCGAGGCGAAGGACCCGCCGCTCGGCGTCGTTGGCCAAGGTCGCGGCCGCGGCCTCAGGCCTTGTCGTGGCCGCTGATGAGCGCGTGCAGCGGCTTGGTGCGCTCGAACTCCTCCTGCTGTGCGGCGGTCGCCTCCTGCTGGTGCCGGTCCTTCCACTCCCGGTAGGGCATGCCGTAGACGATCTCGCGGGCCTGCTCGTAGTCCATCTCGATGCCGTGCTCGCGGGCCGCCGCCAGGTACCACTTGGAGAGGCAATTGCGGCAGAAACCGGCGAGGTTCATGAGATCGATGTTCTGCACGTCGGTGCGCCGCCGCAGGTGCTC
>JBFKOE010000138.1:0-5436 GCA_041629015.1 Gammaproteobacteria bacterium | reverse complement strand
GGCCGCATCGGGCCATGGGAGCGCACGTTTCGCCTGGTGCTGGTTGGCGCCTTCTGCGTGGCGCTGTACTGGGGTGGGGATGCCCTGCTCCCCGACGTGCGCGCCTACGTCCGCGGTGAGGTGCCCGGCATGGGGATCTGGCTGGTGCTGCTCGCCTTCACGGCCTACGTGCTCTTCATGGCCGTCCCGTTCGTGCCGGGGATCGAGGTGGGACTGGTGCTGATGGTGCTGGGCGGCACCGAGGGTATTCTGCTGGTCTATGCGGCCACGCTGCTCGCCCTTTCGCTGAGCTATCTGGCCGGGCGCCTGATCCCGCTGCCCGCGTTCGGCCGGGGGCTGGCCTGGCTGGGACTGCGGCGGGCCCGCGCGCTGCTGGAGGATCTTGCGCAGCTAGAACCCGCCGAGCGGGTACGGACGCTGATCGAGCGCGCGCCGACCCGCTTCATCCCCTTCCTGGTACGGCACCGCTACGTTGCTGTGGCGCTGGCGCTGAACCTGCCCGGCAACGCCGTCATCGGCGGGGGCGGCGGGATCGGCCTGGTCGCGGGGCTGAGCGGCCTGTTTCCGCTGCCGCGCTACCTGGCGCTGGTGGCCGTGGCCATCCTGCCGGTGCCGGTGGCCCTGCTGCTGCGCCTGCACGCCTGAGGCGGGTGCTTGGCAGGCGGCGATGCGCGCCTATAATGGCGGCCCTTTTCGCGCCGGGCCGCGTCGTGTCCCAGTTCTTTCAGATCCACCCGGACAACCCCCAGCCGCGCCTGATACGCCAGGCCGTGGCGATCCTGCGCGATGGCGGGCTGATCCTCTACCCGACCGATTCGAGCTATGCCCTCGGTTGCACCTTGGGCAACAAGGAGGCGCAGGAGCGCATCCGGGCGATCCGCCGGGTGGACGACCGCCACGATTTCACCCTGGTGTGCCGCGACCTCAGCGAGATCGCGCTGTATGCGCGGGTCGACAATATCGCCTACCGGCTGCTGAAGTCGCTGACGCCCGGGCCTTACACCTTCATCCTCGCGGCCACGCGCGGGGTCCCGCGGAGGCTGCAGAACCCGCGCCGTAAGACCATCGGCATCCGGGTGCCGGACCACCCGATCACGCGGGCGCTCCTCGATGAGCTGGGCGAGCCGCTGATGAGCTCGACCCTGCAGCTGCCGGGCGAGGACCGGCCGCTCACCGAGCCCGAGGAGATGTCCGAGCGGCTCGGCCACGCGGTCGAGCTGGTGATCGACGGCGGCAACTGCGGTCTGGAGCCCACCACGGTGGTCGATCTCACGGGCGAGGTGCCGCTGGTGCTGCGTGTCGGGCGCGGCGACCCCTCGCTGTTCGGCCGGTGATGGTCGTGCTCGCCTTCAGGTGCCCTGCGGCCGTGGCTATAATCGCGCGATGCTCGAGCTGAACCTGCTGCAGCGCATCGCCGTCTGGGCGTTGCCGGTGCTATTCGCCATCACGGTGCACGAGGTCGCGCATGGCTGGATGGCCAAGCGCCTCGGGGATCGCACCGCGCAGATGATGGGGCGCCTGACCCTCAATCCGCTGAAACACATCGACCCCCTGGGAACCGTGCTCGTGCCCGGACTGCTCCTGGTGCTCGGGGGCTTCGTGTTCGGCTGGGCCAAGCCAGTGCCGGTGACCTGGGAGAACCTGCGCCACCCCAAGCGCGACATGGCGGTGGTCGCGGCCGCGGGGCCGCTTGCCAACCTGGCGATGGCCTTGATGTGGGCCCTGGTGATGAAGCTCGGCATGCTGGTGAGCGGCGCGCTCGAGTGGGCCGCGGTGCCGATGATCTACATGGGCGGGGCGGGCATCACCATCAACCTGGTGCTGATGGTGCTGAATCTGCTGCCGCTGCCGCCGCTCGACGGCGGGCGGGTGCTGGGCGGATTGCTGCCCGGCCCGCTGTCTTGGCAGTTGAGCCGCATCGAGCCCTACGGGTTCATCATCCTGGTGGTGCTGCTGGCGACCGGCCTGCTCGGCAAGCTGCTCGGGCCGCCCATCTCCCTGCTGCAGAGCGGTTTGTTCCAGATGGTGGGCCTGTGACGGCCCCGGCGGCGGCGCGCCGCCCGACTCGCGAACGATAGCCCCGCGGCGACGACTGGAAAGGATCTTGGACACCGTCCCCACCCAATACCAGCGCGTGCTCTCGGGCATGCGCCCCACCGGCGCCCTGCACCTCGGTCACTACCACGGCGTGCTCAAGAACTGGCTCAAGCTCCAGCACGAGTACGAGTGCTTCTTCTTCGTCGCTGACTGGCACGCGCTCACCACCCACTACGAGGAGCCGCAGATCCTGGCCGCGAGCGTCTGGGACATGGTAATCGACTGGCTGGCCGCGGGCATCGACCCTGGCTCGGCGCGGCTGTTCATCCAGTCGCGCGTGATCGAGCACGCCGAGCTGCACGTGCTGCTCTCCATGGTCACTCCGCTGGGCTGGCTGGAACGCGTGCCGAGCTACAAGGACCAGCAGGAGAAGCTCAAGGGCAAGGATCTGGCGACCTACGGGTTTCTCGGCTATCCGCTGCTGCAGTCGGCGGACATCCTGATCTACCGGGCCGGCATGGTGCCGGTCGGGGAGGACCAGGTCGCCCACGTCGAGCTCACCCGCGAGGTGGCGCGGCGCTTCAACCACCTCTACGGACGCGAGCCCGGCTTCGAGGACAAGGCCGCGGTCGCGGTCAGGCAGCTGGGGCGCAAGAACGCCAAGCTCTACACTGAGCTTCGCCGCCGCTACCAGGAGCAGGGCGATCACGAGGCCCTAGAGGTCGCGCGCGCCCTGATCGAGAACCAGCAGAACATCGGCATCAGCGACCGCGAGCGCCTGATGGGCTACCTCGAGGGCGGCGGCAAGATCATCCTGCCCGAGCCGCAGGCCCTGCTGACGCCCGCGCCCAAGATGCCGGGGCTGGACGGGCAGAAGATGTCGAAGAGCTACAACAACACCATCGGGCTGCGCGAACCGCCGGACCAGGTCACCAACAAGCTGCGTACCATGCCGACCGACCCGGCGCGGGTGCGGCGCACGGATGCCGGCACGCCGGAGAAGTGCCCGGTGTGGCAGCTGCACCTGGTCTACTCCGACGAGGAGGGCAAGCGCTGGGTGCAGGAGGGATGCACCAGCGCCGGCATCGGCTGCCTGGACTGCAAGCAGCGGGTGATCGACGCCGTGCAGGCCGAGCTCGCCCCGATCCAGGAGCGGGCGCGGGAGTTCGTGGAACAGCCCTCGCTGGTGCGCAACATCATCGCCGAGGGCTGCGAGGAGGCGCGCGACGTGGCGCGCGAGACCATGGAAGAGGTCCGCGCGGCCATCGGGCTGGGCTACCGCTGATGCACCCGCCGGTCAGCGACCCGCCGCTCGCCCCCCAGCCCGAGCACCCGGTGCAGGAGGAGATGCCCTTTGCCGTCATCCAGGGCGAGCCGCTGACCAACCTGCCGCGCGACCTCTACATTCCGCCCGACGCGCTGACCGTCTTCCTCGAGGCCTTCGAGGGCCCGCTCGACCTGCTGCTGTACCTGATCAAGCGCCAGAACCTCGACATCCTCGACATCCCGATCGCCGAGATCACGCGCCAGTACATGGACTACATCGACCTGATGCAGGACATGCGCCTGGAGCTGGCGGGCGAGTACCTGGTGATGGCGGCCATGCTCGCCGAGATCAAGTCGCGCATGCTGCTGCCGCGGCCGCAGGGCGGCGAGGAGGACGAGGAAGACCCGCGCGCCGAGCTGATCCGCCGGCTGCAGGAATACGAGCGCTACAAGCAGGCCGCCGAGGAGATGAGCGTGCTGCAGCAGCTCGGACGCGACGTGCACGGGGCGCTCATCGAGGTCGCCGACCGTCAGGTGCTGAGGCCGCAGCCGCAGGTGTCGATGCGCGAGATCCTCGCCGCCTTCAAGGAGGTCCTCGAGCGCGCCGAGATGTTCTCGCACCATCACGTGCAGCGCGACGTGCTCTCGGTGCGCGAGCGCATGTCCAACGTGCTCGGCGATCTGCGCGCCGAGTCCTTCCTCGAGTTCGGCAAGCTGTTCACGCCGGAGGAGGGGCGCCTGGGGGTGGTGGTGACCTTGCTCGCGGTGCTGGAGCTGATCAAGGAGGCCTTGATCGAGCTGGTGCAGAACGAGCCCTTCGGGCCCATTCACGTCAAGGCGCGGGCCTCGACCCACAGCGTGCCGGTGGACGCCGAGCCTGCCGCCTAGGTATCCGTTTCCCGCACACAGGGAACTGCCATGGATCCCCAGAAACTGAAGAACATCGTCGAGGCCGCGCTGATGGCCGCCGGCCAGCCGGTCTCGGTGGACGAGCTGCTGCGGCTGTTCGTCGACGGCGAGCAGCCCGCGCGCGAGGAGATCCGCGCCGCCCTGCAGCGGCTCGGCGAGGAATGCGCCGGGCGCGGCGTCGAGCTGCGCGAGGTCAGCAGCGGCTTTCGCTACCAGACGCGCGCCGAGCTCAGCCAGTGGGTATCGCGCCTGTGGGAGGAGCGCCCGGCACGCTACTCGCGGGCGCTGATGGAGACGCTGGCCTTGATCGCTTACCGCCAGCCCATCACCCGCGGCGAGATCGAGGAGATCCGCGGGGTGAGCGTCAGCACCAACATCATGCGCACCCTGCAGGAGCGCGAGTGGGTGCGCATGGTCGGGCATCGTGATGTGCCCGGCAAGCCCGCCATGTACGGCACGACCCGCCAGTTCCTCGACTACTTCGGGCTCAAGCACCTCAGCGAACTGCCCACGCTGGCCGAGATCCGCGACATCGACAGCATCAACGTCGAGCTCGATCTGGCGCTGCCCGGAGGTCTCGCCGAGGCCGGCGAGGCGGCCGACATCGGCGGCGGGGAAGCGGCCAGCGGGTCGGCGGAGCCGCCGGGCTCCGCGCAGGCGCCGCCTGCCGCGGACGACCGGCCGCCGCGCGAGCACTGAGGCCGCGGGCTCAGCGGCCCGGACGGTCGAGGTCCTCATGAGCGCCCCCGACGAGAAGCTGCACAAGGTCCTGGCGCGCGCCGGGCTCGGCTCGCGGCGCGAGATCGAGGAGTGGATCGGCGCCGGGCGGGTGCGCATCGACGGGCGGGTCGCGCGCGTCGGCGACCGGGTCAGCGGCAGCGAGCGCATCCTGGTCGACGGTCACCGCGTCGCCGCAAGCAAGCTCGTGGGGCCCGCCACGCGGGTCATCGCCTACCACAAGCCGGTCGGCCAGGTGGTTAGCCGCTCCGATCCGGGCGGCTTCGAGACGGTCTTCGAGCACCTGCCGCCGCTGAAGTCGGGCCGCTGGATCGCGGTCGGGCGGCTCGACCTCAACACCTCCGGGCTGCTGCTGCTGACCACCGACGGCGAGCTCGCCAACGTCCTCATGCACCCCTCGCGCCGCGTGATCCGCGAGTACGCCGTGCGGGTCCAGGGCGAGGCGAGCCGCGAGGTCCTGCAGCGCCTCACCCATGGCGTGCGGCT
>JBFKOE010000137.1:0-5520 GCA_041629015.1 Gammaproteobacteria bacterium | reverse complement strand
CTGTGGAAGAGCCTGAGCTTCGGCATCGTCGCCACGACCCTCATGCAGTCCTCGTCGCTGGTGTCGGTGATCACCATTTCCTTTCTGAGCGCCGGGCTGCTCGGGCTGAGCGAGGGCATCGGGGTGGTCTTCGGCGCCAACCTGGGCACCACCACCGGTGCCTGGCTGGTGGCCGGCTTCGGGCTCAAGGTAAAGCTTTCGGCCTACGCCATGCCGATGCTGGTGTTCGGCGTGATCCTGATCCTGCAGCGGCAGAAGGCGCTGCGCGGGATCGGTTACGCGCTCGCCGGGCTCGGCTTCCTGTTCCTGGGCATACACCACATGAAGGAGGGCTTCGAGGCCTTCAAGGGCACCATCGACCTGACGCGTTTCGCCCTGCCCGGCTTCTTTGGCGTGATGGTGTTCAGCCTGGTCGGGATCGCCGCGACGGTGATCATGCAGTCCAGCCACGCGACGCTGGTGCTGACAATAACGGCGCTCGCCGCCGAGCAGATCACCTACGACAACGCCCTGGCGCTGGCAATCGGCGCCAACATCGGGACCACCGTCACCGCCATCCTCGGCGCGTTCGGCGCCAACGTTCAGGGCCGGCGGCTGGCCGGCGCCCACCTGATCTTCAACCTGGCCACCGGCGCGATCGCCATCGTGTTCATCTACCAGCTGGTGTGGCTGGTCGATGCCCTGGCCGGCGTGCTCGGCATTCCGGCCACGGACTACGCGCTCAAGCTCGCCGTCTTCCACACGCTGTTCAATCTGCTCGGCATCGTCCTCATGGTTCCGCTGATCGGCCGGCTGGTGAACCTGCTCTGCCGGGTGATCAAGGCTCCGAAGACCACGGCCGAGGCACCGGCTCACCTGGTGAGCGCGGCGATCGAGTTTCCAGATACCGCGGTGGAGGCGGTGCGCAAGGAATCGATCCATATCTACGAAAACGCGCTGCGCATCATCACCCATGCACTCGGGCTGAGCCGCAAGGAACTGCTGTCGGGAGAGGATCTGGAGCGGCTGATCGCCAACCGGGACCCGCCCTCGGACTTCGACGTCGACGCCGAGTACCAGGCTGGCGTTAAGACGCTGTATGCCGCCGTAATCGTGTTCATCAGCCGAGCGGCCTTCGGCTGGCAACAGGCCCAGTCCCAGCGGCTGCACTGGCTGCGGGATGCCGGGCGCGATCTGGTCGAGGCGGTCAAGGCTCTGAAGCACCTGCAGAAGAACCTGCTCGCTGCGGCTCGATCGAGCAATCCCAACCTGCGGCGCGAGTACCAGCGAGTTCGCGTCCGCGTGCTGTCGCTGCTGCGCGAACTGGAGCAGATTCGCAGAATCGTTGCCGACGACGTCACCATCCTGTCGCTCGATGCCCTCAAACTCGAGGTCGCCGCGATCGACCGCGAGGCGACCGAGCGCATCTACCGGCTCATCAACGAGGAGCGCATCAGCCCGGCGATGGCGACCTCGCTGATCAACGACTACGGCTATGCCTGTGCCATTCTCAACAACATGATCGCGGCGGGCAGCTCGATCTTCGTCGCCAGCAGCCACGAGCTGGCCGGCGCGCAGCACGCGATCCGCTTGACCAGCGAGGAGCTCGATCAGGTGGGCGCCGAGGGCGATCACCGGCGGGTGGACGCCCTGTGAGGAGACTGACGTGAAGACCAAGAAACTGCTGGGTAAGCTGCGCGAGTACTTCGACGACCAGTCCCGGGCGAGGAAGGAAAAGCGCACCTCGCTGAAGAAGCTGCTGAAGAAGATGCGCATTAAGGAAAAGGAGCTGAAACACAAGCTCGAGCACGAGCGCGATGCCGAGCAGGCCGCGAAGATCGAAGCGAAGATCGCGCTGCTTCACGCCCAGCGCAAGAAAGGTGTCGCGCTGCTCAAGGAAGACGATTTCTGAGCCGCTTTCCCGGGCCTGTCCGCCGCGGCCGTTCTCCCTTCAGATGCGCTCCATCTCGCGGAACTCGGCCAGAGAGAACATTGCCTGGCCCCACTCGCCGCAGGAAGGGCATTCGGCGCGCAGGATCACGTGACCATCGTCGGGCTGGTGATAGTTGCCGTCCGCGCTGCGGTGAAACTCCATGATTCCGGCAAAGCCGCAGGGACACTTCGTCCAGCGCTTGTAGGGCCCGAGGAACCTCGGTGCATCGTCACCCATGGGTGGAACGCTCAACGTGGGGCGGTGACGCCCTTGGCCGCGCGTGCGGATTTGCGGATCGGCCCCGCCTCGGGAGTCAGTCGACGGTGGCGCTGAGCGAGCCGCTCTCGCCGCGACTGTCCGTCCAGCGCAGCTCGACCCGATCACCGGGCTTGCCGCCGCGGACACGGAACGACAGGTAGGGGTTGCGCGAGACCGCCGGCCCCCACTGGGCGGTGAGCACAGTCTTGCCGTTGTGGACGCAAAGGACCTCGGTGATGTAGTGCTCCGGAATCAGCTTGCCCGTCGCCGAATCCCTGCGGCGCCCCGTCTCCATCGGATGGGCGATGATCGCCTTGACCGCGGCCGCATCGCCGTCCATGCGCGCCCGAATTCTGTTGGTTGCCATTGCTACTGCCTCCCGCGAACCCGCGCTCAGGCGCAGCCGCCGACGGTGACCTTGATCTCGCGCCGCGCCAGATAGACCTTGCCCGGCGTGTGCACGGTCGCGACCACCGTGGAGGATTCGCCCATCTTGACCCGCACCGCGCCGTAGGCCTCGGCGCCCGGCCCGAGCACGAAACGCGCGGCGAGCGGCCGGGGGTTCTTCTGCACCAGTATGCACAGCGATTCCGCGCCTTCGATGTCGGTGCTCACCGTGACCGGAACCTGCGCGCCGCTCTCCGCGACCTCGGGCGCCTCGATCTGCACCCGCGCGCTATCCTCGACCGCCAAGCCCCCAGTGACCTCGCTCAGTGCCTGGTCGAAGGCGGTGGCCTGAAAACCCGCCCGGGGCGTGGACGCGCGCGCCCGCCGCGGGACGACCAGCCCGCAGGCCATGGCCACACCCGCCGTACCCAGGGCGAGGCCGCCCTCCAGCAACTTCCTGCGTCCGCGATCCAATTTCCGCTCCTCGAGGCGACGCCTTGCCTTGGGCGCCGGCGCTCACTCAGTACAAGCTTTTTACCCTAGCCAATACGCGCCGGCGCACTGAATAGCCCATGCTGGATAGGGGCGGGCACCGTCCCCTCACTGCTTGGCCGCCTTCATCTCCTCGCGCAGCTCGGCCCGCCGGGACTGCAGGCGCGACTCCAGGTAGAAATCCAGCCCGGGCCTCGCCAGTGCCAGCTCCAGCTGCCGCAGCGCCTCACCGAGGTGGCCCAGGCCGTAGTAGGACTCCGCCATGTATCCGTGTGCCTCGGCGACGAAACCCGCCTCGCCGCTGGCACGGGCGAGCAACTGGTAGAGCGCGGGCCCGACCTCGCGATCGCGGGTGTGCTCGAGCAGCAGGCCGCGCGCCTCGGCGGCCTTTCCCGACTGCAGCAGCGCCTGGACGTATTCCACGGTGAGCGGATGATTGCCGGGAAACAGCGGCAGGGTTTCTGCGAACATGGCCAAGCCGCGCTCGCGATCCCCGATACCGACCTCGACCCGCGCCAGCGCCAGGCGGTAGGAGAGCCGGTCCGGGTCGCGTTCGAGCAGACGCCCGAGCTCGCGCCGCGCCCCGGGCGCATCCTTGGCTCTTGCCAGGGCCAGCGCGAGACCATAGCGGCTGGCATCGGCGCCCTCGTCGCGGGCCAGCTCACCGCGAAAGTACCCCAGCGGCTGCGCGGGATCCTCGGCGGTCAGCACCCGCACGCGCGCCTGAGCGAGCTCGAACTCCGGCAGAGCGCGCTCGCCCACCGCGGGCATCGCGGCGGCCCGGTCCTTGGCCTCTGCGAGGCGATCGCTGGTTACCGGGTGGGTGAGCAGGAACTCCGGCAGCTGGGTGCCGTAATAGCGGCCGGCCCGCTGCAGATGCTCGAAGAACCGGTGCATGTGGCCCGGATCGAAGCCCGCGCCCGCCAGGATCTGGATGCCGATGCGATCGGCCTCGCGCTCGTTGTCGCGGGTGAAGTTGATCTTGCGCTGGACCGCGCCGGCCGCGACACCCGCCACGGCGGCGCTGCCGAGCTGTGGATCCTGGCTGCCGAGAAGCACGGCGGCCAGGATCGCTGCGGCGGTCGGCAGGCTGGACTTGCTCGCGTCCTCGTAGGCGCGCGCGAGATGGCGCTGGGTGACATGGGCGATCTCGTGCGCGATGACCGCGGCCACCTCGCCCTCCGAACGCGCCGCGAGCAGCAGCCCGGCGTGAATCCCGATCAGACCACCGGGCGCGGCGAAGGCGTTGATCGCCGAATCGCGGACGAGCACGAAGCGGAAGCGCTGGCCCGCGCCCTCGGCCGCGGCCACCAGCCGGGCGCCGAGCGCGTCCAGGTACTCGAGCAGCTCGGGATCGTCGAGCAGCCGGCCGGCGCGGCGCAGATTGCGCACCAGCTCGTCGGCCAGGGCCTTCTCCTCGGCCACCGACCACACCGAGGCCGAGGAGTCGCCGATGTCGGGCAGGCGCACCTGCGCCGCGCCCGCCGAGGGGAACGCCAGCCCGGCGAGCACGAGCGGCGCCGCGATCAGCGCTCGACGACGCACCCGGCGCATCCCGGTCACCGTTTCGCCGCTCCCCGTTCCGCCTGCCATGCCCATTCCACTATGACCGCCCGGCCGTCGCGACGTTCGGCGCCGCGCGCCCTGTGCACCGGGCCCGCGCCCTACCCCATACGGGAGGCGCGGCCGTATCCCCAGCGACGACGCACGCCCGCTTGTCTTGCCCCAAGACCTGTCATATAAGTAAAGGATGTAATTCTAATAAACCTTCGTCGCAAGCCGGCACCACCGAGGAGCACATCATGGCGGAATTCGACCAGGAACTCGACGCCAGCGGGCTGAACTGCCCGCTTCCCATCCTGCGGACCAAGAAGGCGCTGACCGCCCTGCAGAGCGGGCAGGTGCTGCGGGTGATCGCGACCGACCCGGGCTCGGTCAAGGATTTCGACGCCTTCGCCAAGCAGACCGGCAACGAGCTGCTGGAGTCCTCGGAGGATGGTGGCACCTACTACTTCCGCATCCGCAAGAACTGATCGCCGCGCCGGCGGGGAACTCCCATGTCAGACAGCAAGAAGCTCGCCATCATCGCCACCAAGGGGTCCCTGGACTGGGCATATCCGCCCTTCATCCTCTCGACAACGGCAGCCGCGCTCGGCTACGAGACCCGCATCTTCTTCACCTTCTACGGCCTGCAGCTGCTGCGCCGCAAGCTCAACCTCCAGGTCACACCGCTGGGCAACCCCGGCATGCCGATGCCCATGGCCATGGACAAGTGGTTCCCCGTCCTCGGCACCGCCCTGCCGGGCATGCAGGCGGTGATGAGCGGCATGATGAAGCAGAAGATGCGTGCCAAGGGCATCGCCAGCGTGGAGGAGCTGCGTGACCTGGCCCTCGAGGCCGAGGTCGTCATGATCGCCTGCCAGATGACCGTGGACCTGTTCGACTTCCAGCAGTCGGACCTGATCGACGGG
>JBFKOE010000136.1:0-5566 GCA_041629015.1 Gammaproteobacteria bacterium | reverse complement strand
GAGGGCCGCCGAGGCCGTGCTCGCAGCTGCGCGCGAGGCCGAGGCGCAGGCGCGAGGGCGCCTGTTCCCCGACGTGACCCTGGCCGGCAACGTGACCGAGACGCGCCAGGAGGGCCAGTCGTTCGACTCCAACGGTTATTCGCTGACGCTGACCCAGCCGCTGTACCGGCGCGATCGCCTGGCCGGCCGCGATCAGAGCGCCTTCGGTACCCGGCAGGCCGAGGCCCGTTACCTCTCGGCCCAGCAGGAGCTGATCGTGCGGCTAGCCTCGCGCTATTTCGACGTGCTGGGCGCGAAGGACGACCTGCAGTTCGCCCTGGCGGAGCTCAAGGCGATCGAGCGCCAGCTGGAACAGACCAAGCAGCGTTTCGAGGTGGGGTTGATCGCGATCACCGACGTGCACGAGGCCCAGGCGCGCTTCGACCTGACGGTGGCGCAGGAGATCGTCGCGCGCAACCAGCTCGCCAGCGCGCGGGAGGGCCTGCGCGAGGTGACCGGCGAATACCACCGTGAGCTAAAGGGCCTGGCGGCCGGGCTGCCGCTGCTGCGCCCCGACCCGGAAGACATCGAGCAGTGGGTAGAATCGGCCCGTGAAGGCAATCCCGGCGTGGTCGCGGCGCGCGAGGCCGCCGAGGTGGCACGTCAGAACGTCGAGGTCCAGCGCTCGGGCCACTACCCCTCGGTGGACGTGGTCGCCGACTACAGCTTCTCCGACGTCGGCGGGGGCTTCTTCGGCGCGCGCGAGCTCGACGAGACCTCGCTCAGCCTGCAGCTCAGCCTGCCGCTCTATCGCGGCGGGCAGACCACCGCGGCGACCAACGAGGCCCGGCACCTGCACCGCCAGGCCCTGGAGGACCTAGAGCGCGAGCGCCGCGCGGTCGAGCGCGAGACCCGCGGTGCCTACCTCAACGTGCTCGCGGCCATCAGCGAGGTCAGGGCGCTCGAGCAGGCGCTGGTTTCGAGCCGCAGCGCT
This sequence comes from Gammaproteobacteria bacterium, assembly GCA_041629015.1. Lineage (GTDB taxonomy): Bacteria > Pseudomonadota > Gammaproteobacteria > QQUJ01 > QQUJ01 > JBFKOE01. The sequence continues at coordinate 4,593 of JBFKOE010000136.1, read as the reverse complement.
CTGGAGGCCACCGAGGCCGGCTTCGAGGTCGGGACGCGCACCATCGTCGATGTGCTCGACGCGCAGCGCGACGTGTTCCGCGCGCAGCGCAACCTGGCGCGCTCGCGCTACATCTACATCCTCAACACGCTGCGGCTGAAGGCGGCCGCGGGAACGGTGACGGCCGGCGACGTTCGGGCCGCGGACGGCCTGATGCGCTAGCCGGCGCGCCCTAGGCCTCGTTGCGGGCCTGCCACACTCCCTTGAGCAGCAGGATGTCCTCGGCAACGGCCAGATCGAAGCCGCCACGAGTACCGTCGCGGTCGTCGATCAGCAGCTGGTCGAGAAAGTCGCCGCAGGCCGGCGTTTCCCACTGCTCGCAGATCCGCTGCAGGATCCGCGGGAACTTCGTCTCCAGCCCCTCCGCGGCGCCCAAGCGCCGGCCCTCGTTCCACTTGGGCACGGCGATGTTGAACAGCCGCAGGAAATCGTTGCACAGCCGATTGAATTCCGCGCGCCGCTTCTCCTGCCGATAGATCCTCAGCAGCATCAGCCACAACGCGGGCTCGCGGCGCAGCTTCTCAGAACCCTCGATGGTGTCGACCAGCAGCCGCACCGCCTGCTCGGGCTGGCGCAACAGCAGGTGGAACTCGGCACGCACCAGCAGATTGTTCGCCTCCAGCACCGGCGCGGTCTCGCGGCCCTGGAAGTTCAGGTCCTTGAGCAGCATGCCGGGACCCCGGGCCATCGGCTCGGGCGGCTCGGCGGGCGGCTCGGACTCCGGCGCCCAGCCGGCCAGCGGGTCGGCCGCGAACGGCGCCCCAGCGTCCTGGGCCTCGTCGGCCGCGGCGCTCGCGCCGTGGCCGGTCCCCGCGAAGGCGGCCGCCGGCCCGTCCTCGCTGCCCTCCTCGCTCGTTCCCCCACCCTGGCGCCGAAGGAGCATGTACATCAACAGCCCCACGACCACGAAGAATGCCGCCGCCCACCAGACCTGCTCGGTATCGGGCGCGACGGGGCCGCTCACCTGCAGCGCGCTGGCCAGCTCGACCGGTCGCGGCGCGGAGCGCACGGGTACGGGAGCCGCCGCGGCGCCGCCGATCTGCGCCGGGGGCTCCGGCGCCGGGACGTTCACCCTATCGAGGGAGGCGATCACCTCCTCGAGCCGGGTGATCTGGCTCTGCAGCGCGCTGATGCGCGCCTTCAGAGCCTCGGCCTCGGCGTAATCCGCCTCGCTCTGCGCATCGAGGACGCGCATTCTCTCGTCCACGGTGCGGGGCTGCGCGATGGCGAGGTCGGTCGCCTCCAGCGTCAGCCGGTGCCGCGGCGGCGCCGGCTCCTCCGCGGGCGGCAGTTGCGCAGGGGGCTCTGCGGGTGCAGCGCTCGCGGGCGCGGCGGGCGATCGCTCCGCCAGGGGCGCCGGAGCGGGGGCTTCACGCGCCGGGCTCGGGCTCCCGGGCAGGTCCGGAAGCTGTAAGACAGCACCGGCCGGCATGCGGTCCGGATCGCCGTCGGGAAACACGTCCGGGTTGGCCTCCACGAGCGCCGCCACCAGACGGGCCTGGGAGCGCCGGTCCGACGGCGCCAGCTGGGCCGCAATGCCGGAGAGCGTCTCGCCGCGAAGCACGGTCCAGGTGCGCCCGCTCGGCCGCCGACGCTCGGGCTCGGGCGCGCGACCCGGAGAGGCCGCAGCCGCCGGGGGCGTCGGCGCAAGCGCACGCTCCAGCGCCGGTCGCAGCACGGGCGGCAAGGGGGGATCGAGCAGGGCGGTGTAGCGGCGCACGACGGCGCCGCCGCCGCAATCGGCGCGCAGCACGAGCCCGAAGATCGGCTCGCGCACGGGATCCTTGGTGGTAATCGTGAGCGCGACGCCGTCGCCCTTTGCCTCGGCCAAGACCTTTACGTCGGCCAGCTGCGGGATTCCCGGCTCGCGCTGTTCCGGGCCGGTCTCGTTGCGCAGGATGCAGTCGACCGGCTGCCGCTCACCGGCGAGGCGCAGGGGCACGCTCGCCCGCAGCGGCTCGCCCAGATAGGACTCGACGCGCAGCTCGCCCAGGCCGAGCGAATTCGCCAGCACCGGATACAGTGCCAGCAGCATCCCCAGCGATGCCCCCCGCATTCCCTTCAATACGCTCATTCCCGATGGACGAGGCGCGGCGAACCCCGCCGCCTCCCAGCTGGAGTCGGCCGGCGTTCCCTGCTGCCTGGCGTCCAGAACAGCGCTACCACGATAGCAGCGGCCCGAACCCATCGCAAACACCGATTCTATCCATTATCTTCGCTTATCTGAGCCCCTTCCCGGCCCGCCTTGACATGGCCCGCGGGCTCGGGGAAGGTGCGCCAACCCCGCTGCGCCGTCAACGCCAACCGCGCGGCCCAACAACGAGGCACGGGCTACGACCACCGATGCCACCGACATCCTCGTCACCACCGCCCAACACCGGCCTTGCATGGAACGTGCTTCGCGCAAGCCTGCTTGCTGTCGTGGCCTTCGGCCTGCTCGCGATCACGCTCTGGCAGTCGCTGCGTCGCCGAGACGGGCGCCTGCTTCGCGAGCGGCTCGGCCTCGTCGCACGCCGCACCGATCGACCGATCTGGATCCATGCCGCCTCGGTCGGCGAGGTGATCGCCGCGCAGCCGCTCATCCAGGGTCTGCGTGCGCGCCACCCGTCGATCCCCCTGCTGCTCACCACGCTGACACCGACGGGTGGCGAAGTCGCGGCCAAGCGCCTTGGTGACGCGGTGCGCCACTGTTATCTCCCACTGGACAGCGTCGGCACTGTCGGGCGTTTCTTGAGAAACACCGGGCCGCGTTGCGCGCTGATCCTGGAGACCGAGCTGTGGCCGCGGCTGTTCGCCGCCTGCGCCGGCCGCGGCATCGCCCCGATCATCGTCAACGCTCGCGTGTCCGCCAGGACGCTGAGGGCGGGTCGACTGCTGCGCCGGATCCACGGCGAAACCCTCGGTCACGCACGCGCGGTGCTGGCACGCTCAGAAGGCGACCGCCAGGGGTTCATCGAACTGGGTGCCGACGCGGCGAAGGTGCAGCTGCTCGGCAATATCAAGCTCGCCGCCGCGACGGCCTGCGACGAGGCCACCAGCACCTCTCCGCTCCCAGCGCCCTATGTCCTTGCCGCCTCCACGCACGAGGACGAAGAACTGCGCTTGCTGCGCGCCTGGAGCGCGCTCGGCGAGGAGCGGCCGCTGCTGGTGATCGTTCCCCGCCACCCGCAGCGCGGGGCCGAGCTGGCACGCCGGCTCGCGCCCCTATGCAAGCGCCTGCGGGTGCGCAGCCGCGACGAATCCGTCGATGCCGGCACCGACCTCTATCTTGCCGACACGCTGGGCGAGCTGCCGCGCTTCATGCGCCACGCCCGGGCGGTGTTCATGGGCGGCTCGCTGATTCCGCACGGGGGCCACAACCTGCTCGAGCCCGCGCGCCTCGGCTGCGCCCTTCTCACCGGTCTCCACGTGGAGAACTTCCGCGACGAATGCGCTGCGCTCCTCGCGGCCGAGGCGCTGGTGCAGGTCAGCGACGAGCACGAGCTGGTGCGCGCGCTGCACCAACTGCTGAACGACGACGCCGAGCGCGAGCGCCTCGGCGCCAACGCCAGCGCCTTCATGCGGGCCCAGGCGGGCATCGCCGAGCGCTACCTCGAGGCCATCGAGCGCCTCTGTCAGCCGGACGCGGGGCCATAACCCTCGCGCAGCCGATCCCAATCGGCGCCGTCGAAGTGGAACGGCGCCCGCTCCGCGCCCAGCTTGCGCAGCGAGCGCTGCAGGCGCTCCAGGTTTCGCCGTCGCCAACCCCCACCGCCGCGCACCGCACCGCGGTCGAAGTCGATGAGATGAACCGCGCCGTCGCCGCCGATCAGGATGTTGTGGGCGTTGAGGTCCGCGTGCGACACCCGCGCATCGTGCAGTGCGCGAATGCAACTCCCGATCGCCATCCACTGCGCCGCATCGAGTGCGCCGCGCTCCAGGGTCTGAGCCAGGGAATACGCATCCGCGATCCGCTGCGTGATCAGGTCCGCACGGTACCAGGCGCCGGTGCGCACTACGCGCGCCGCGAGCGGTCGCGGGACCGGCAACGACAGCCCGGCCAGGTGCGCGAGCAGGTGCCACTCCCGCCAGGCACGCGTGCGATAGAGTCCGGTCCAAAGGTAGCGGTCGCCGAGCAGCGTGGCGATCATGCCGCCACGCCGATAATGCCGGAGCACGTATTCCTCGCCCGCGTGCCGAAAGAGGTGCGTCAGGCCGCGCCCGCTGGCGTGCCCGCTGAGGGCACCGCGCGCGGCCAGCACGTCGGGCTCGAACAGCTCGCCCGGCGCCTCCCCAACGCGCTCGGCATCATATAGGATGAGCGCTCGCCCGATCTTCGCCGTGCTTGGATGCATCGCCCGATGTCGCTGCCGCTGACCTCACCGCCCAAAAGCGTGTGCCTGCTTCGCCTGTCCGCGCTCGGCGACGTCTGTCACGCCGTGCCGGTGGTGCGCACCTTGCAGCACCGCTGGCCCTCGACGGCGATCAGCTGGGTGATCGGCCGTGTCGAGGCGGAGCTGGTCGGTGATCTGCCGGGCGTGGAGTTTATCACCTTCGACAAGCGCCAAGGCGCGG
>JBFKOE010000135.1:0-5570 GCA_041629015.1 Gammaproteobacteria bacterium | reverse complement strand
TACGGCCGCGCCAATACCGCGATGGCGTCGTGGGAGACGCAGCTGAGCCGCGAGCAGGTGGAGGCGGTGGTCGATTACATTCGCGTGAACATGATGGGCCTACGGCTCGGCGAGGGTCAGCAGGTCGCCGCGCAGCACGATCACAGCGATGCGAGTGGCGAGCACCACGTGCATGCGACGCCGCTCGGGGACCTCGCCGCCTTTCACGCCGAGCCCTTCGCCGAAGGGTTGAACGGTGACCGCGAGCGCGGCGAGAAGCTGTACCGCTTCAACTGCGTGCCCTGCCACGGGGACAAGGGCGACGGCCGCGGGCCGCGCGCCTATTTCATCCTGCCAAAGCCGCGCGACTTCGGCCTGCCGGCGGCGCGTGCAGCGCTGAACCGCCCGCATCTGTTCGAGTCGATCGCCAAGGGGACCCTGGGCAGCGAGATGCCGGCCTGGGATAAGGTTTTCGGCAAGCAGGAGATTGCCGACGTCAGCGAGTACGTGCTGCAGGCCTTCATTCAGCCGCAGCCCATGGAGGCAGCCGGCAAGATGGATGGAACCACGCACATGCACACCGACGACGCCGCGCACAAGCACTGAAGCCGGCCGACGCGCCGCGGCGCTCAATGCAGGGCGCGAGCCTCGTCGCCCTGGGCGTCGTGCGTCGGCGGTGCGAGCGGCAGGTGAATCGTGACCTGGGTGCCGGTCCGCGGTGCCGAGACGATGTTCATGTCGCCCCCGGCCGCCTCGACCAGCGAGTGGCACACCGAAAGCCCGAGGCCCATCCCGTGCCCCATGGGCTTGGTCGAGAAGAAGGGCGTGTCCGCGCGCTCCAGCACATCCTCGCTCATCCCCTCCCCCGTGTCCGCGACGATCAGCGCCGCGCTGCCGCCGTCGTAACGTGTGCTCACCGTCACCCGCGGGGAGCGATCCGCTACCGGCGCGCAGGCGTCGGCCGCGTTGGTCAGGAGATTGAACAGGATCTGCACGATGTGATCGCTGATCAGGTAGAGCGCCGGCATGGAGGCATCGAGATCGAGATCCAGGGTGACGCTGCGCAGGCGCTGATCGTGCCGCAACAGGCGGCAGGTGCGCCGAATGAGATCGTTCAGGTCCTGTAGCTCGGCCGTGCCGGCGGGTAGATCGGCAAAGCTCGAGACGTCGCGGGTGATCGCGGAAATGCGATCGATCTGCTCCAGCACCAGCTTCAGCGGCTGCTCGAGCTCGGCCGACGAGGTGGCCTTCTGTGCCGCCGGGGATTCGACCGTATTCACGATCTCCTGCACCAGGCTGGAGATCGAGCTTACCGGATTGCCGATCTCGTGGATCAGCCCGGCCGCCAGGGTGCCGATCGCCGCCATCTTCTCGCGGTGGTAGTGCAATCGCAGCGTTTCCTCCATCTTGCGCTCCGCGCACTTGCGATCGGTCAGGTCGTGCAGCGCGGCGATGTAGTGCGTCCTACCGGCGCGCTCAAAAGCGGTGACGCCGATCTCCAGCGGAAACAGCGAACCGTCCAGCCGGCGCCCCTCGACCTCGCGAATGCCGCTGGCGACACTCGAAGGCCGACCCTGCTCGTCCGCGTGCTGTTCCTCGGGAATGAGATTGCACAGACAGAGCTTGTGGGGAACCTCGCGTTCCAGGCCGAAGAGCTCGCGTGCGGTGAGGTTGATGGAGTCGATCGATCCACTGGCGTCGAAGGTGAGCAGACCGGTTGGCACGCTGTTCGCAATCGCACGACAGTGCGCCTCGCTGTTGCGCAGGCGCTCCTCGGTGAGCTTGCGGTCGCTGATGTCGACGCAGCTGCCGACGAAACCGGTGAAGCCGCCGCGCTCATCGGTTCGCGGCTCGCCGTACATGATGCACCAGCGGTAGCTCCCGTCGCCGCGGCGCAGGCGGCACTCGAGCTGAAACGCGTGGCCTGCCTCGAGCGCGTCCCGGTACTTGCGCCAGACCTCTTCGCGATCGGCGGGGTGGAGGCAGGCCTGCCAGGTCTCGTGCGCGGCCAGGCCGAAATCGCGACCGGTGAACCTGCTCCAGCCGTTGCTCACGAAGTCCCAGCTGCCGTCGGCGCGCGCGCGCCAGACCATGAGCGGCACCGATTCGGCCAGGGCGTGGAACTGCCCCTCGCTCTCGAGCAGGCGCGAATGAGCGCGGTTGCGCCGTATGCCGAGCAGTGCGCTGCTCCAGATCGCGACAATCGCGAGCATGGCCTCCACGGCGCTCCAAGGGGATAGCGCGCTACCCGCGAACATCGGCGCGATCAGCGCCAGCACCGAGCACAGCGCGGCGATCTGCAGCACCTGCCGGGTGGCGGCGCCGGCCAGCGCCAGCAGCACGACCAGCACGTGGGCGACCCCGGCCGCCCGCGCCTCGGGCACAGCGGCGTCGAGGGCGAAGACCGCGACGGCGAGAGCGATGGCTGCTGGAATGGTGAACCGTTGACGCAGGGCAGCGCTCGGCATCAGCATGCCGGCCTCTCGGCGTGAGGGGGATCCATGTGCGGTCTGCTCATCGCGCGGGCTTCCCGTGTGTCTGGCGCGCGGAGCGGCTCGACCCCGTCGCGGGAACGAGCGCCTCTCGCACTCCCGCATGGGATGCAAGATAAATGCCCGGCACGAAGCCCTGCGGCCGGCGTCACGGCGGCCGTCGCAACCGTGACCGATCGAGAATCGGTCCAAATGTTGGGAGTGGTTCCTGATCCCGGGAAGCCGGGAGCGTGCTGCCGCCTAACCCTCGGGGGTGTCGGCGTCGGCCGGCGGCTCCGCGCCGCGCCGCGCGGTCTTGCCCGGAAGCAGCGGATCGTCGTCGTCGAGCAGGATGCGCGACGGCGGCCCCTCCATGTCGTCGTACTGCCCGGTCTTGGCCGCCCACACCAGCACCAGGAAGATGCCGACGCCGATCAGCAGCATGGCGGGAATCAGGCCGTAGATGACTTCCACTGCACGGCTTCCAGGGGTCGGTCTTCCACGCCGGGTACCCGGTCGCGAAACAGGCCGCGAATCCGGGTGGCATTGCCGATCACGGCCAGCGAGCTCGCGGGCATGGTGAGCGCCGCGAGCAGCGGGGTGATCTGCCCGGCCATGGCGAGCGGCACCATGATCGCATTGTAGGCAACCGACAGCGCGATGTTCTGGCGCACGGTGCGCAGTGTGCGCGCGGCCAGCGCGAGGGCGTCCAGCAGCGGGTCGATGCGCTCGCCCACGATCACCAGTTCGGCGCTGTCGGCCGAGATGTCGGTCCCGCTCGCGAGCGCGACGCCGACGTCGGCCTGCGCCAGCGCCGGGGCATCGTTGACCCCGTCGCCCACCATCAGGACGCGCTTCCCGGCGCGCTGCAGCTCAGCGATCATTGCCGCCTTGCCCTCGGGAAGCACCTCGGCGAGCACTTCCACGGCGCCCAGCCGCGCGCCGACGCACTCGGCGACCGCGTGGCGATCGCCGCTGAGAAGCGTGACCGCCAGCCCACGCGCCTTGAGGGCTGCTACCACGGCGGGGGCCTCGGCGCGCAACTCGTCGGCGAGCGCGAGCACGCCGATCTCGCGCCCGTCCATGCCGACGTGCACGCAGCTCATGCCCTCGGCCTCGCGCTCTGCCACGAAGCGGCGCAGCTCGCGGTGCGGCTGAACCGCGCGATCCTCCAGCCAGCGCGCCGAGCCGACGACCAGTTCGCGCCCGGCGACCTCGCCGGCGACGCCGCGACCCGCGCGGGTGAGGAATCCCGTGACCGGCAAATCGGTGCTCGCCCCGCGGTCCCGCGCGTGCTCGACCACGGCCTTCGCCAGCGCGTGCTCCGCGAGTCGCTCCAGGGAGGCGACCGCCGCCAGCGCCTCGCGCTCCTCGAGCGGCAGATCCTCCGCCCAGCGCACCCTCGTGACCGCGACCCTGCCGTGCGTCACCGTGCCGGTCTTGTCGAGCACGACGTGGTCGACGCCGGTGAGCGCCTCGAGGGCCGCGCCGTCCTTGACCAGGATGCGGTGGCGCGCACCGAGACCCGTGGCGACGGCCATTGCCATCGGGGTTGCAAGCCCCAGCGCACAGGGACAGGTGATGATCAGCACCGCGGTTGCCGCCATCAGCGCCTGATCGAAGTCCTGGCGCAGCCACCACAGGAAGGTGATGGCCGCGAGCCCGAGCGTGGCCGCCACGAACCACGGCACGATCCGATCGGTGATTCGCTGGATGGGGGGGCGCGAGGCGCGGGCGTCCTCGACCAGGCGGATCATTCTTCCCAGCGCGGAATCGCGCAACAGCTTCTCGACGCGCACCTTCAGTGCGCCGTTGGCGAGCAGCGTTCCGGCCGTCACCCGCGACCCCGGCGCCTTGGCGACGGGCAGCGACTCGCCGGTCAGCAGCGCCTCGTCGAGCGCGCCATCGCCCTCGAGCACGGTACCGTCCGCCGGCACGCGCTGGCCGCTGCGCACGCGCACCACGTCGCCGGCGCGCAGCGCCAGCACGGCGACGGTCTCCTCGTCGTCGCCACGCAACACGGTCGCGGTCCGCGGCTGCAGATCGATCAGCCGGTTCGACGACGTCAGGGCGCGCTGGCGCGAGCGCGCCTCGAGGTAACGGCCGACCAGGATCACGAACAGGAAGTTCACCACGGTATCGAAGTACACGGCGCCCGGGTGCTCTGGTGTCAAGGTCACGTAGGCCGAGTACAGATAGGTCACGCTGACGCCCAGCGCGATCGGCAAGTCCATCGACAGGTGCCCGTGGCGCAGCCCGCGTGCCGCCCCGGCGAGAAAGGGCCAGCCCGAGTAGAGCAGCGTCGGCGTCGCCAGCGCCAGGCCGACGTGGTGGAAGAGCGGTCGGAAGGGATCCTGATCGGCGCCGGAATAGAGCGCGATCGAGATCCACAGCATGTTCATCATGGCGAAGCCCGCGAACGCCAGCCGGTTGAGCAGCCCGCGATTGCGCCGCCGCATCGCGGTCTCGGCGGTACGCGGATCGAAGGGGATCGCCGAGTAGCCGATCGCGGCCAGGCGCGCCAGGATCGTCGACAGCGCTACGCGGCCGTTGTCCCAGCGCAGCATCAGGCGCTGCTCGGCGAGATTGACGTTGGCCTCGAGGATGCCGGCCAGCCGCTCCAGGCTGCGCTCGATCAGCCAGACGCAGGCCGCGCAGCGAATTCCTTCGACGAGCAGCTGCGCGCAGCGCGCGGAGCCGAGCTGATCGACGAACTCCGCCTGCACGCTGTCGAGGTCGAAGTGATCGAGGCGAGCGGGCGACGCGGCGGGTCTGGCGCCCAGTCCCGCGCTCGGCAGGCGCCGGTAGAAGCCGTCCAGGCCCGCCGCGTGGATCGCCTGGCAGACTGCGCTGCAGCCGGCACAGCAGAAGGCGCGCTTGGCGCCGTCCAGCTCCGCGAGGATCGGCTGCGAGGGGGGGCAAGGGAGGCCGCAGTGAAAGCACTCCCGCGCCGCGGGGTCTTGGGTGGCAGCCACGCTAGCCATCCGCGACCGTGACGCGGCGGGCGAGCCGGTAAGGGTGGCCCTCGCGCCGCACCTCGACGACCAGGTCCCAGACGCCCCGCAGTCCGAAGTGCAGCTCGGCGCGGTAGCGTCCGGCCTCGACCTCGAGGGCCTGCAC
>JBFKOE010000134.1:0-5588 GCA_041629015.1 Gammaproteobacteria bacterium | reverse complement strand
TCGGCCTGGGGCTGGTCTCGGTACACACGCTGGAGCTCGAGCTCCAGGCCGGGCGCCTGGTGGTGCTGAGCGTGGCGGGATTTCCGATCGAGCGGCGCTGGTTCCTGGTTCACCGCAAGGGCAAGCGCCTGTCGCCCGTCTCCAGGGTGTTTCGTGAGTTCGTGCTCGAGCGCGCCCGCGAGACCTGGCAGCCGCCGACCGGCTGAGGCGCCCTCGGCGGCGCGCCGATCGACCCCTCCCCGCCGCCAGGGGCTAGAATGCCGGTCACGCACCCGCCCGCGACGGGCGGGCGATCCACGAGGACCGAGAGGCGATGGGGCGGCCGCTGCTGGTTGCGATAACCGGTGCCACCGGGGTCATTTACGGCGTCGAACTGCTCAAGCAGCTCCGGGCCATGGGCCGGCCGTCGCACCTGATCCTCAGCGAGGCCGCCAGGCGCACCCTGCTGATCGAGACCGAGCACACGGTCGACGAGGTCAAGGCCCTGGCGGAGGTGGTCTACAACAACAAGGACATCGGCGCCGCGGTGGCCAGCGGCTCGTTTCTCACCGCGGGCATGGCGATCGCTCCGTGCACCATCAAGACGCTCTCGGCGGTGGCGAACTGTTACTCGGCGAACCTGGTGGCGCGCGCCGCCGACGTGACCCTCAAGGAGGGGCGGCGGCTGGTGCTGATGGTGCGCGAGACGCCGCTGCACCTCGGGCACCTCGAGCTGATGCGCCAGGCGGCGGCCATGGGCGCGGTCATCCTGCCCCCCATGCCGGCCTTCTATCAGCAGCCGCGCACCATCCTCGACCAGGTCCACCATTCCGTCGGCAAACTGCTCGACCAGTTCGGCATCGAGCACCAGCTCTACCGGCGCTGGGGCGGCGCGCCGGCCGCCGGGCAGGACCCAAGCGGGTAGATACGGTGGCTGAGCGCTCCTTCGCGAAGGAGGTCGAGAAGCTGCGCCTCGGCGCCGGCGAGCCGTTCCACGGCGAGGGCATCCTGGCGGTCACCAAGGCGCTGCTGCAGTCGGGCGTCGCCTACGTCGCCGGCTACCAGGGCGCCCCGATCTCCCATCTCATGGATGTGCTGTCCGACGCCCGCGGAATCCTCGCCGAGCTCGGCGTGCACTTCGACTCCAGCGCCAGCGAGGCCGCCGCGGCCGCCACCCTGGCCGCCTCGGTGAACTACCCGCTGCGCGGGGCGGTGACCTGGAAGTCGACGGTGGGCACCAACGTCGCATCCGACGCCCTGGCCAACCTCGCCTCCGGCGGGGTCATGGGCGGGGCGCTGATCATCATCGGCGAGGACTACGGCGAGGGCTCCTCGATTGTGCAGGAGCGCACCCACGCCTTTGCCATGAAGTCCCAGATCTGGCTGCTCGACCCGCGCCCGAATCTGCCGAGCATCGTGCGCGCCGTGGAGACCGGATTCGAGCTCTCCGAGACCAGCGCCACGCCGGTGATGCTGGAGCTGCGCATTCGGGCCTGCCACGTGCACGGGCGCTTCACGGCCAGCGACAATCGCCGCCCGGCCCTCTCTCTGGAGCAGGCGCTGGCCAGCCCCCGGCGCGACACCGCGCGCATCACGCTGCCGCCGGCGAGCTTCGCCCACGAGCAGGACAAGATCGCGCGCCGGCTACCCGCCGCGCTGCGCTTCATCGAGGAGCGCGGGCTGAACGAGTTCATCGTCGGCGAGCACGAGGCCATCGGCATCATCGTGCAGGGCGGCCTCTACAACACCCTCAACCGCGCACTCGAGCTGCTCGGGCTCGCCGACGTCTACGGCACCAGCCGCGTTCCGCTCTACGTGCTCAACGTCACCTATCCCCTGGTGAGCGCGGAGCTGGTGCGCTTCTGTGCCGGCAAGCGCGCGGTGCTCCTGGTCGAGGAGGGCCAGCCGGACTTCATCGAGCAGGCCGTGAACGCGGTCCTGCGCAAGGCCGGGGTCGCGACCGAAGTCCACGGCAAGGGCTTCCTGCCCATGGCCGGCGAGTACACCGGTGCCATCGTGCGCGCCGGCCTGCACGCTTTCATCGAGCGCTGCGCGCCCGAGCTGCTCGGCGAAGCGCACGCGCCAGCCCCCCCGCCGCTGAGCGCCGCGGAGGCCGAAGCCCTGGCCGCCGCGGTGCACGCGCGCCCGCCGAGCTTCTGCACCGGCTGCCCGGAGCGGCCCATCTTCTCCAGCCTCAAGCTGCTGGAGCGCGAGCTCGGGCCGCAGCACGTCAGCTGCGACATCGGCTGCCACCTGTTCTCCATCCTGCCGCCGTTCAACCTCGGCAACACGACCATGGGTTACGGACTCGGCGCCGCCGCCGCGGCCGCCTTCGGCGCCCCCGGGGACAAGCGCGCCCTGGCGGTCATGGGCGACGGTGGCTTCTGGCACAACGGGCTTGCCAGCGGCGTGGGCGGCATGGTGTTCAATCGCAGCGACAACGTGCTGCTGCTGGTGGACAACAACTACAGCGCCGCCACCGGCGGTCAGGACCTGCCCTCCTCGCGCGCATCCAACCCGGACCGCGACACCGGTCACCCGATGGAGAGCGCCGTGCGCGGCGTGGGCGTCCAGTGGGTGCGCACGGTCGAGCGCACCTACAGCGTCGAGCGAATGCGCGCCACGCTGCGCGAGGCGCTGACCACGCCGCGGCGCGGGCCCAAGGTGGTGGTGGCGCGCTCGGAGTGCATGCTCAACCGCCAGCGGCGCGAGCGCCCGGCGCGCCGCCAGGCCCTGCGGGCCGGGGAGCGGGTGGTGGGCGAGCGCTTCGGCGTCGACGCGGAGCTGTGCACGGGGGACCACTCCTGCATTCGGCTCTCGGGCTGCCCCTCGCTCACCATCGCGCCCAACCCCGACCCCCTGCGCGAGGATCCCGTGACCCGGGTCGAGGAGAGCTGCGTCGGCTGCGGCCTGTGCGGCGAGCTGGCGCACGCGGCCGCGCTCTGCCCGTCGTTCTACAGGGCGCGGGTCGTTCACAACCCGGGAATCCGCGATCGGCTGGGCGCGCGCCTGGGCGCGGCGCTGATCGCCTGGCTGCAGCGGCGCCACCGTCGCCGCTACCGGCTCGCGCAGCCGGGTGCCGCCTGAGCCCGCCGCGATGCAAGCGCCGGCACCCGCACGACCGATCTCGATCGCCATCGTTGCCATGGGCGGCGAGGGCGGCGGCGTGCTCGCCGACTGGATCGTCGATCTCGCCGAGCACAACGGCTATCTCGGCCAGAGCACCTCGGTGCCCGGAGTCGCCCAGCGCACCGGCTCGACCATCTACTACCTGGAGATCTTTCCCGCGAAGGAGGCCCGCGCGGCGGGGCGCGAGCCGGTGCTGGCGCTGATGCCCGTGCCGGGCGACGTCGACGTGGTGCTGGCCTCCGAGCTGATGGAGGCCGGGCGCGCGGTGCAGCGTGGCATCGTCAGCCCCGAGCGCACCACGCTGATCGCCTCCACCCACCGCGTCTATTCCATCGCCGAGAAGTCCGCGCTCGGCAGCGGCATCGTCGACGCCAAGGTGTTGATCGAGGCCGCCGGCAAGGCGGCGCGGCGCTTCATCGGCTTCGACATGGCCGCCAGCGCCCGCGCGGTGGGCAGCGTCGCCAATGCCGTGCTGTTCGGCGCTCTGGCCGGCTCGGGGGCGCTGCCCTTTGAGCGCGCGGCCTTCGAGGCGGCGGTCCGCCGCGCCGGGGTGGCGGTGGAGCCCAGCCTGGTGGCTTTCGGCGTGGGTTTCGAGCGAGCCGCGCAGGGCGCGGGCGAAGCCGCGCGGCCGCGGCGCTCGCCGGACGCTCCCGCGCTGCCCGCCAGCGTGGCGCCGGAGCTGCAGGCGCTGCTCGATCGCGTGCGCGCCGAGGTTTCGGAGCCGGTGCAAGGGACCGCCTGGCTCGGGGTGCTGCGCATGATCGACTACCAGGACCCGGGCTACGCGGGCCTCTACCTCGATCGGCTGGCCGCCGTGATCGCCGTGGAGCGCGAGCGTGGCGGCGACTGGGAGCTCAGCGGCGAGGTCGCGCGGCGCCTCGCGGCGTGGATGAGCTTTGAGGACACCATCCGCGTGGCCGACCTCAAGATTCGACCGGAGCGCTTTCGGCGCGTGGCCGAGGAGCAGGGGCTGGGCGCGGGCCAGCTGCTGCGCATCGACGACTACCTGCATCCGCGGCCCCAGGAGGTGCTGGACAGCCTGCCCGCCGGGCTGGCGCGTGCGGTGCAGCGCTCGGCCGTGCTCAGGCGCCTGCTCGCGGCGCTGACCGGGCGCGGGCGGGTGCTGCGGGCCAACCGGTTGGGCGGCTTCCTGCTGCTCTACTCGCTGGCCAGTCTGCGCCGCTTCCGTCGCCGCACGCTGCGCTTCACGCGCGAGAGCGCGGCGATCGAGGACTGGCTCGGCCAGGTCGCGCGCCAGGCGCGGTCCGATTACCCGGCGGCGCTCGAGCTGGCCGCCTGCCAGCGCCTGCTCAAGGGCTACGGCGAGACCCACGAACGCGGAATGGAGCGCTACTGTCGCATCCTGGCCGCGCTCGAGGCCCTGCCCGCGGGCGGGGTCGCCGCAGGTATTCGGCGGCTGCGCGAGGCGGCGCTCGCCGACGAGGAGGGCCTGGCGCTGGAGCGGGCGCTGGCCGAGCTCGGGCCGCGGCCCTAGGGCGGCCCCGACCCTCGACGCGGCGGTGCCAGCGCGGGGGTGGCGCGTTAACTTGGGCCCGCGATCGGCTACAATCGCGGGCTTTGGTCCAGCCACCGGGCACCCGCCGCAGTCCATGAACCACCGCGCCGAACATCCTTCCGGCCCTGCGCCGGACGCCTCCGCACGGCTCGAGGCGGCGGAGCTGGAGTGCATTCGCGGCGACCGGCGCCTGTTCCAGGACCTGAGCTTTCAACTCCAGGAGGGCGATGTCCTTCAGGTCGAGGGCGCGAACGGCTGCGGCAAGACCACGCTGCTGCGCGTGCTCTGTGGGCTCACCCCGGCCGAGAGCGGAGAGGTGCGCTGGCGCGGCAACGACATTCGGCGCTATCGCACCGAGTTCCAGGAGGAGCTGGCCTACGTGGGGCACTTCCACGCGGTCAAGGGCGACCTGACGCCGGTCGAGAACCTGCAAATCACCGCGTCCATGGGCCGCACCCGCGACGGGGTGGACATCGACGCGGTGCTTGAGCGCGTCGGGCTGTGGGGTTTCGAGGACGTGCCCTGCCGGACGCTGTCCGCCGGCCAGCGCCGCCGGGTGGGTCTGGCGCGCCTGCTGGTCGCCGAGGTCCGCCTGTGGGTGCTGGACGAGCCCTTCACCGCGCTCGACCCGGCCGGACGCAAGAAGATCGAGGCCCTGGTGAGCGAGCACGCCCAGGCCGGAGGCATCACGGTGCTCACCACCCATCACACCGTCGAGCTGGCCAGCGGCCAGGTCAAGATCCTGCAGCTGGACGCCTGAATGGAACCGGGCCTCGGCCAAGCCTTCTCCAGCCTGCTGCGCCGGGATCTCACCCTGGCCTTCCGGCACAAGTCCGACCTGGCCAACCCGCTGATGTTCTTCGTCATCGTGGTCAGCCTCTTTCCGCTGGGCCTGAGCCCGGAGGCCAGCCTGCTGCAGAAGATCGCCCCCGGCGTGATCTGGGTGGCGGCGCTGCTGGCGGCG
>JBFKOE010000133.1:0-5606 GCA_041629015.1 Gammaproteobacteria bacterium | reverse complement strand
TCGCGGAGACCGTCAACTGGGCCAATCGAAATCGCGCGATTCGCAGCGTCATGGAGCGTACGGTCGGCATCCATCGCGCGGCGCCGTTGCCGCCCTACGCTTCGCGCACGCTGCGTCGCCGGCTCAAGGGAGCCGCGGCCGCCGCCGAGGCCGTGCCGACGCCGGCAACCCGTGGTCGAGTGGTGTTGTTTTCCACCTGTTACGGGAACTTCAACGAGCCGCACATTGGCGAGGACCTGGCGGCGGTGTACGCGCACAACGAGATTCCCATGACCCTGACCGGGCGGGAACGCTGCTGCGGGATGCCGAAGCTCGAGCTCGGCGACCTGCCGGCCGTCGAGAAGCTCAAGGATGCCAACATCCCCGAGCTCGCGCGCTGGGTCGCGGAGGGTTGGGACCTGACTGCGCCCGTGCCCTCGTGTGTTCTGATGTTCAAGAAGGAGCTTCCCCTCCTGTTTCCTGATGACGAGCAGGTTGCGGCGGTCGCCGCGGCAATGTACGACCCGTTCGAGTACCTGATGCTCCGTCATCGCGACGGTAAGCTGAAGGTGGATTTCAAGCGCCCGCTTGGGAAGATCGCCTACCATGTGCCCTGTCACCTGCGGGTCCAGAACATCGGCTTGAAGACTCGCGACCTGCTGGCGTTGGTGCCAGATACCGAGATCGAGGTCATCGAGCGCTGCTCGGGTCACGATGGGACGTACGCGGTCAAACGGGAGTTCCACGAAACGGCCGTCAAGATCGGCCGACCAGTCGTCAGCCGCATCGCCCAGTCGCAATGCGACCATTTCGCAAGCGACTGCCCGATGGCCGGCAATCACATCGGCTACGGTCTGGGTGAGCAGCGCAAGCCTGAGCACCCCATGAGCCTGCTGCGGCTGGCCTACGGTCTGTAGCGACGATCGCAAGGGAGCGGATGGATGAGTCAGCATTGTTTGGCACGCGAGGACTTATTCTCGCTGGAGCGCTACGCCGAAGTCCGACCCCGCATGCGGGCGGAGGTATTGGAGCACAAGAGGCGGCGGCAGCTGGCGATCGGTCCGGACGTCACCTTGTATTTCGAGGATCGCGCGACCATCCAGTATCAGGTGCAGGAAATGCTGCGGATAGAGCGGATCTTTGAGCCGGCGGCGATCCAGGAGGAGCTCGACGTCTACAACCCGCTGATACCGGACGGTCGCAACTGGAAAGCGACCATGATGATCGAGTTCCCGGACGAGCAGCACCGACGCGAGCAGCTGGCCAAAATGCGCGGCATCGAGGACCGCATCTGGATGCGAGTCGAAGACCACGACCCGGTCTGGGCGGTGGCCGACGAAGATCTCGAGCGCAGCGACGCGAGCAAGACCTCGGCGGTGCATTTCCTGCGCTTCGAGCTGTCCGAGGAAATGATCCGCTCGCTGCGCCTCGGGAAGTCGATCTCGGCGGGGATAGATCATCCCGCTTACGGCTACCTGGTGGATAGCGTGCCGGCGACGCTGCGCTCCGAACTCTCCCGGGACGTAGGGGCCGAGGGAGTATCCGTCTAGGCGCACGAGCGCGGCGTGACCCGCTGCGCTCGCTTTGCCGATCGGGGCGCGCTAGACTAGCGCGCGTCGTGATTTGCGGCCTGACTGTCTACACGCTGCCGACCAGGGCCAAGAGCCCGGCATACGGCCGCTTGCCCCCCGGAATTCCTGCCGCTGACGCGGCCATACGCCCACCCACTACCTCGCCGAGCATTCGTGCGGCCGCGAAGGAATTCCCGGCTCGAAACCGCCTGCACCGGCATTCGGCGGCCGGGGCAAACCCCAAATCTCAGGCCGCGCTGCGGCGCTTGGCATACGCGACCCTGGGTCGCCGCGCACCTTGGCCCACCTGAGAGTCCATGGGTAGTTACGACGCCTCCGCGATCGAGGTCCTCAGCGGACTGGAGCCGGTGCGCAAGCGCCCCGGCATGTATACCGATACCACCCGGCCCAACCACCTGGCGCAGGAGGTCGTCGACAACGCGGTCGATGAGGCGATCGCGGGCCATGCAACGGCCATCGAGGTGACGCTCTTTGCCGACGGATCGCTGCAGGTCACCGATGATGGGCGCGGCATGCCGGTCGACGATCACCCGGAGCTCAGGGTCCCCGGTGTCGAGGTCATCCTGACCCGGCTGCACGCAGGGGGTAAGTTCTCGGGCAAGAGCTACCGGTTCTCGGGCGGGCTGCACGGCGTCGGCGTTTCCGTCGTCAACGCGCTGTCCAGCCATCTCGAAGTCTGGGTTCGCCGCGGTGGCAAGGAGTACAACATGGCCTTCGCCGACGGCGCGGTGGTGTCTCCCTTGGAGGAGGTCGCCAAGGTCGGCAAGAACAACAGCGGTACGACTCTCAGGTTCTGGCCCGACCCGAAGTTCTTTGACTCGGTCAGGTTCTCTCTCCCCAAGCTAAAGCACGTGCTGCGTGCCAAGGCGGTGTTGTGCCCGGGCCTGAAGGTCGGGCTCGACGACCAGCTCGCGGGCGAGCGACTGGAGTGGCACTACGCGGACGGTCTGCGCGATTACCTCGCAGGCGAACTTGGGGAGCACGATCTCCTGCCCGCGCAGCCCTTCGTCGGCAGCATGGAGGGTCATCAGGAGGCAGCGGATTGGGCGCTCGCCTGGCTGCCCGGGGCGGGGGAGCCGCTAACCGAGAGTTACGTCAACCTGATACCGACGCCGCAGGGCGGGACGCACGTCAACGGCCTGCGCACGGGGCTCACCGATGCGGTGCGCGAATTCTGCGAGTTTCGCAACCTGGTGCCGCGAGGCGTCAGGCTCACCCCGGATGACGTCTGGGATCGGTTGTGCTTCGTGCTCTCGGTAAAGCTCTCCGAGCCTCAGTTCTCAGGGCAGACCAAGGAACGCTTGTCGTCACGCGAGTGCGCGGCGTTCGTCTCCGGCGTGGTCAAGGACGCCTTCAGCCTGTGGCTCAACCAGCATACCCAGGACGGTGAGCGCATTGCGGAGCTTGCGCTGGCCAACGCCCAGCGGCGTCTGCGCGCCAGCCGCAGGATAGAGCGCAAGAAGGCGGCCGCCGGCCCTGCATTGCCCGGAAAGCTCGCCGACTGCACCCAGCAAGACCTCTCCCGTACCGAGCTCTTTCTCGTCGAGGGTGACTCGGCCGGGGGATCCGCGAAGCAGGCGCGCGACCGCGAGTTCCAGGCGGTCATGCCGCTGCGCGGCAAGATACTCAATGCCTGGGAGGTCGATGCCGCCCAAGCGCTTGCCTCGCAGGAGGTGCACGATATCGCCGTTGCCATTGGGGTCGAGCCGGGGTCCGACGATCTGGGTAAGCTGCGCTACGGCAAGATCTGCATCCTCGCCGATGCGGATTCGGACGGCGCGCACATCGCGACGCTGCTGTGCGCGCTCTTTCTGCGCCACTTCCGACCGTTGGTGGCCGCCGGGCACGTGTACGCGGCTATGCCGCCTCTGTATCGCATCGACGTGGGCAAGGAGGTCTTCTACGCGCTCGATGATGCCGAGAAACAAGGCATACTCGACCGCATCGCCGCGGAGAATCTGCGCGGCAAGGTCAACGTGCAGCGCTTCAAGGGCTTGGGCGAGATGAATCCCATGCAGCTGCGCGAGACGACAATCGCGCCCGATACTCGACGCCTGCTCCAGCTCACGGTGAATGCCGAGGACGACGCGAGCCCGCTCCTGGACATGCTCCTGGCCAAGAAGCGGGCCGCGGACCGTAAGGCGTGGTTGGAGTCCAAGGGAAATTTGGCTCAAGTTCAGTGATGAACTGCGAGCGTCGAGCGGCGAGGTGCAGCATGCACCTGGACCCGATCAGCATCACCCTCATCTAGGTTCACGATATGGCTAAGCACATCGAGCTTGATCTTGAGGGCGTGGAGCGCCTGCCGCTCAGGGTGTTTACTGAGCAGGCCTACCTGAATTATTCGATGTACGTCATCCTCGACCGGGCGTTGCCGCACATCGGGGATGGCCTCAAGCCCGTACAGCGGCGCATCGTCTACGCGATGTCCGAGCTCGGTCTCGATGCGGCGGCCAAGTTCAAGAAGTCTGCGCGCACGGTCGGTGACGTACTCGGCAAGTTCCATCCGCACGGCGACAGCGCCTGCTACGAAGCGATGGTGCTGATGGCGCAGCCGTTCTCGTTTCGCTATCCGCTGGTCGACGGGCAGGGAAACTGGGGCTCTTCCGACGACCCGAAGTCCTTCGCGGCCATGCGCTACACCGAGTCGCGGCTTGCCCCCTTTGCCGATGTACTGCTGGGCGAGTTGGGGCAGGGCACGGTCGACTGGACCGCGAACTTCGACGGTACCTTGCAGGAGCCCGTGGTGCTGCCGGCGCGCTTGCCCGCGGTACTGCTCAACGGCAGCACCGGCATTGCCGTGGGCATGGCGACGGACATCCCCCCGCACAACGCACGCGAGGTTGCGGCGGCAGTGATCCACCTGCTGAAGAATCCGAAGGCGGATGTCGAGTCCCTGTGCGCGCACGTGCGCGGCCCGGACTTCCCGACCGAG
The DNA here is from genome assembly GCA_041629015.1 of Gammaproteobacteria bacterium. GTDB lineage: Bacteria > Pseudomonadota > Gammaproteobacteria > QQUJ01 > QQUJ01 > JBFKOE01. The sequence goes on along the minus strand of JBFKOE010000133.1, from coordinate 1,100 downwards.
GCGGAGATCATCACGCCGACGGAGGAACTGCAGCGCATCTACGAGACCGGCACGGGCAGCGTCCGGGTCCGGGCTCGCTGGGAGCGCGAGGAAGGAGACATCATCGTGACGGCGCTGCCGCACCAGGTGTCCGGCGCGCGGGTGCTGGAACAGATCGCCCAGCAGATGCAGGCGCGCAAGCTGCCGATGGTGGACGACCTCAGGGACGAGTCCGATCATGAGAATCCGACCAGGCTGGTAATCGTGCCGCGCTCGAACCGGGTCAACGCCGAGGACTTGATGTCGCATCTGTTCGCGACCACTGACCTGGAGCGCAGTCACCGCGTCAACCTGAACATGATCGGCCTCGACGGCCGGCCGCGGGTGCGCAATCTGTGCGAGTTGCTCACTGAGTGGCTGCAGTTCCGTACCGCGACCGTCAGGCGACGGCTGGAGCATCGTCTCGAGCGCGTCAAGGACCGGCTGCACATCCTGGAAGGCCGCATCGTTGCGTTTCTGAACATCGACGAGGTGATCGCGATCATTCGGAGCGAGGAACAACCCAAGGCCGAGCTGATGAAGCGGTTCGACCTCAGCGACACGCAGGCCGAAGACATCCTGAATCTGAAACTGCGGCATCTGGCCCGCCTCGAGGAGATGCGCATACGCACCGAGCAGGCGGAACTGGCCGCGGAGCGCGACCGGCTGGCCAAGGTTCTCAAGTCTCCCAAGCGCCTTCGCGACCTGATAGCAGCGGAGCTTGAAGCCGATGCGGAGAAGTACGGCGATGCGCGGCGCTCGCCGCTGGTCGAGGGCGTGGCGGCAAAGGCGATGGACGAGAGCCGGCTGGTGCCGACCGAGGCCATCACCGTCATCCTTTCTGAAAAGGGCTGGGTGCGCGCCGCCAAGGGGCACGACATCGACCCCGCTGCGCTGACCTACAAATCCGGGGATGGTTTTCGCGGCGCAGCGATCGGGCGCAGCAACCAGTTGGCTGTGTTTCTCGATTCCACGGGGCGAAGCTATGCGCTGCCGGCGCACGCGCTACCTTCGGCTCGCGGGCAGGGAGAGCCGCTTACCGGGCGCTTGGCGCCGCCGGCGGGGGCGAGCTTTCGGGCGGT
>JBFKOE010000132.1:0-5607 GCA_041629015.1 Gammaproteobacteria bacterium | reverse complement strand
TTCGGCAACTCCTCGCTGATCACGTCGTAGCCGCTCATCCGCAGCTGGCCGTCGATCGCGGCCGCGTCCTCGGCGGCGAAGCGCACGATGACGGTGCGCATACCGGTCTCGTCGGCCGAGAGCGGCGAGACGACCGTCCTGATCTGGCCTCCGTCGCGGTTGATCTGCGCCAGCAGCTGCGCCAGCCGGCCCGTCTCGTCCGGGAGGCGAACCGCGATTCGTGCCGAACCCTCGGCCATGCAGCCGGTGATCTCGAGGAAGAAGTCGAGCAGGTCCACCGTGGTCAGGATGCCAACCAGCCGCTCGTCCTCGACCACCGGCAGGCAGCCGATCTTGTGCTCGCGCATCAACCGCCCCGCATCCTCGATCAGCGTCGCCGGCGCGCAGGTCACCACCTCCTTGTGCATGATGCCCGCGGCGCTCACCTTGGCGAGCAGGTAGTTCGCCTCGCCCTTGTCGAGCGTGGTGATCGCGGAGGGCTCCGCGCGCTGCACGTCGCGGTGCGAAACGATCCCGACCAGCCGCTTGGCGCCGTCGACGACCGGCAGGTGCCGCAGCTTCCTCTGCTGCATGATCTCGGCGATCTTACGCAGCTTGGTGTCCGGTTCGACCGTGATCACCTCACGGGTCATGATCCTGTCGACGTACATTTAAGTGCTCTCCCCATGGTAGGAGCGGCTTCAGCCGCGATCATGCCCATGCCTGCCTCAGTATCGCGAATATATTCGCTCCTACTGGCCCAGATAGGCCTTGCGCACGGCCTCGTTCTCGAGCAGGGCATCGGCCCGGTCCGTTAGCACCATGGACCCGGTCTCCAGCACGTAGCCGCGATCGGCGATCTGCAGCGCGGCGCGCGCATTCTGCTCGACCAGCAGCACCGTCACTCCCTGCTGGTTCAGTTCCTGCACCACGCGGAAGATCTCCGCGACCAGCAGGGGCGCAAGTCCCATCGAGGGCTCATCGAGAAGCAGCAGCCGGGGTCGGCCGAGCAGCGCCCGGCCAATGGCCAGCATCTGCTGCTGGCCTCCGGACAGCGTTCCCGCCGCCTGCCTGCGCTTGTCGTGCAGCACCGGAAAGAGCGCGTAGATACGCTCGAGTTGCTCGGCCATCCAGTCCGCATCGCGCCTGCGCGCATAGCCGCCGAGGCGCAGGTTGTCCTCCACGCTGAGTGGCGCAAACACCTGCCGTCCCTCGGGTACCTGGCAGACCCCGCGCGCGACGATCCGGTCCGGCGGAAGCCGCACCAGGTCCTCGCCCGCGAACAGCGCCGATCCGCCCGAGGCGCGCTGAACCCCGGACAGGGTGCGCAGCAGGGTGGTCTTGCCCGCGCCGTTGGCGCCGACGATGGCGACCAGCTCGCCGCTGTCGACGTGCAGCGATATGCGATGAATCGCCCGTATCGGCCCATAGTGCGAGGACAGCTCGCGCACCTCGAGCAGACGTTCGTCAGTGCTCGGCATGCTCGACCTCCCCGCCCAGGTAGGCGGCGATCACCTGCGGGTCGTTCTGCACCTGCTTGGGCGGACCCTCGGCCAGGCGACTGCCGTAATCGAGCACCAGGACCGTGTCCGAGACGCCCATCACCAGCCCCATGTTGTGCTCGACCAGCAGCACCGTGACGCCGGCCTCGCTGATTCGGCCGATGAGCCCGCGCATCTCGATCGTCTCGGTGTCGTTGAGGCCGGCCGCCGGCTCGTCCATCAGCAGCAGCCGCGGCCGAGCGGCGAGCGCGCGGGCGATCTCCAGTCGCTTCAACGCCCCGTAGGGCAGCGAGTCGGCGCCGCGGTCCGCGAGCTTCTCCAGCCCGCAGAACGCCAGCGCCTCGCGCGCCCACTCGCCGATCTGCCGCTCCTCGGCCATCACCCCCGGCCAGCGCACCGCCGCGCGGTAGAGGCCGCGATGCGAGCGCAGATGCGCGCCGACCATCACGTTCTCGAGCACGGTGAGGTTGAAGAACACCTGCAGGTTCTGAAACGTGCGCGAAATCCCCAGGGCCGCGACCTCGTAGGGCTGCCTGCCGACCAGGCTCTCGTCGCCGAACTCGATGCCACCCGCGCTGGGCGTGTAGATGCCGCAGAGCATGTTGAACAGCGTGGTCTTGCCCGCGCCGTTGGGGCCGATGACCGCGTAGACGCTGCCTTGCGGGACCTCGAAGCTGAGGTCCGAGATCGCCATCACGCCGCCGAAAGACTTCTCCAGGCCAGCGACCGCCAGCAGGGTCACCTCAACTCCCCACCAGGGCGCTCTCGCGCCGCCGCGCCAGCAGGCTGCGAGCGCCCTGCACCAGGCCGACGAACAGGCCCTGGGGCAGGAAGATCATGATGGTCATCAGTATGGCGCCGAGGATCAGCACCTCGTAGTCCTCGAATACCACCAGCAACTCCGGCAGCAGGGTCAGCACCACCGCGCCGAATACCGCGCCGAAAGTCGAGCCCAGGCCGCCCAGCACCACCATCGTCACCAGCTCGATCGAGAAGAAGAAGTTGAACGAATCGGGACTGACGAAGGCCTGCTGGTGCGCGAACAGGCTGCCGACGAAACACGCCAGCAGGGCCGAGAGGACGAAGACCTGCGCCTTGGCCCTGGCGGTGTCGATGCCCATCATCTGCGCGGCGACCTCCGAGCCATGCACCGCGCGCAGCGCGCGCCCGGCACGCGAATCGACGATGTTGAGCGAGATCCACACGCTGGCCAGCATCACCACCGCGACCACCCCGTACCACTTCAGGTCGCTGTCGAGTTCCCAGCCAAAGATCGAGAGCCCGGGGATACCGGACATGCCGTCCGGTCCCCCGGTCCAGTCGACTTCCTGGACCATGACGATGTTGACGATGATTCCGAAACCCAGCGTCGCCATGGCCAGGTAGTGCCCCCGGAGCTTCAGCACCGGGCGCGCGATGGCATTCGCGATCACCGCCACCACCGCCAGGGCGACGAGCATCGCCAGCCAGGGATCGATCCCGTAGCGGCTAGTCAGGATCGCCGAGGTGTAGGCGCCCATCCCGAAAAACGCCGCGTGACCGAGCGAGATCTGGCCCGCGAAGCCCATGAACAGATTGAGACTGACGGCGAGCACGATGTGCAGCCCGATGGTCACGCCGACCACGGTGACGAAGTAATTGTCGGGAAACGCCAGCGGCAGCGCGAGCACCAGCGCGGCAAAGACGAAGAAGCCGTAAAAGCGCCTCATACCCGCTCGGCGGCCTTGCGCCCGAACAGGCCGCTGGGTTTGAAGAACAGCACCAGCAGAATGATCAGGAACGCCATCGCATCCTTGTAGCCGGAGGAGATGAACCCGGCGCCCAGCGACTCGAGCACCCCGAGCAGCAGCCCTCCGGCGACCGCGCCCATGGAGCTGCCCATGCCGCCGAGAATGGCCGCCGAGAAACCCTTCAGGCCGAGCATGATGCCGGCGCCGTAGGAGGTGAAGGCGATCGGCGCGATCAGCACCCCGGCGATGGCGCCCAGCAGCGCGGCGAGCCCGTAGGCGATGAGCAGCATCATGCGCACGTTGATCCCCACCAGGTGGGCCGCGGTGCGGTTGCAGGCGCAGGCGAGGATCGCCTTGCCGGTCAGTGTACGGTCGAAGAAATGCCGCACCAGGTAGACCACCGTAGCGGTCACGCCCAGCACCCAGAGGTTCTGCGGCAGCATGGTCGCGTTGCCGATGTAGAGCGGCTCCTCGGAGGAGAAGTGCGGCAGCGCGAAGATGTCCTTGCCCCAGAGCAGCAGCGCGGCGCCGCGCAGGAAGATCGCCGCACCGATGGTGATGATGATGGTCGAGACCACCGAGGCGCCGCGTGCCGGCTCGATCGCGAACTTGTCGAGCGCGAGCCCCACGCAGCAGGTCCCCAGGACGGCGAACAGCAGCGCGACCGGGAACGGCAGACCGACGCCCAGAAACCACACGGCCGACATCGCCCCCAGCATCACGAACTCGCCTTGGGCGAAGTTCACGACGTCAGAGGCGTTGTAGATGATCGCGAAACCCAGACCCACCAGCGCGTAGGTCGAGCCGACGGTGATGCCCGTGATCAGGAACTGCAGAAGCTGGTCAAACATGCGGCGGGTTTCCCCGTGCAAGAGGCCCCGCCCCCGGACCGCATGGTCCGGGGGCGGGCGAGCAGGCGTGCGCCGTGGCGATCGAGCTGCCCGGCCGCGACTCGATTACTCGGCGAGCGTCCAGTCGCCGTTGCGGATCTCGAGCATCTTGAAGGCATCGAGCGTGAGCCCGAGATGATCGGTCGCGCTCAGCGAGAATACCCCTCCGGTGCCGATGAAGCCCTTGGTGCGCTCAATCTCGGAGCGCACGCGCTCCGGATCCGTGGAGCCCGCGCGCTTGATCGCCTCGATTGCGATGAAGAGCCCGTCGTAGGCATGGCCGCCGAAGGTCGAGACGGCGCCGTGGCGCGGCTCGTACATGTTGACATAGCTGGTGAGCACCGCCTTCTGCGTGTCGGTGTCGGGCAGCTTGTTGGCCACCAGCAGGGCGGCGGCCGGCAGGCGCACGCCCTCGGCAGCATCACCGGCGAGCTCGATGTATTTCTTTGAGGCCACGCCGTGGGACTGGTAGAGCGGCGCGCCGATGCCGAGCTGCTTGACGTTCTTGGTGACGATGGCCGGGCCGGTGCCGAAACCGCAGTTCACCAGCCCCTGGGGATCGGCGCTGCGGATCTTGGTGAGCTGGGCGGTCATGTCCGTGTCGCTCTTGCCGTAGGACTCGTCGGCGATCACGCTCATGCCGTAGGGTCCGGCGAGGTCCAGCGCCTGCGCGCGGCAGGACTTGTCGAAACCGCCGTCACCGCTGATCAGCGCCACGCGCGAGATGCCGCGCTTCTTCATGTCCTCGTAGATCTTGGCGATCGCCATGCGGTCGGTGTGCGGGGTCTTGAACACCCACTTCTTCGCCGGGTCGACGATCTGCACCGCACCCGCCAGCGAGATGAACGGAATGCCCGCCTTCTCCACCTCCGGGATCACCGCCATGGTGCTGCCCGATGTGGTGCCGCCGACGATGATGTCCACCTTGTCGCGCTGGATCAGGCGCTTGACGAAGTTGACCGACTCCTTGGCGTTGCCGCCGTCGTCGTAGTGCACGAGCTCGAGCTTGCGACCTATCACACCGCCCTTGGCGTTGATGTCTTCGACGTACATCTGCAAGGTCTTCAGCTCCGGGTCGCCGAGAAACGACGCCGGGCCGGTGACGGCCAGGAAGGTGCCGATCTTGATCGGCTCGGCCGCCTGCGCCCCGGGCGCGCCGAGCGCAAGGCCCAGGGCCGCGGCCGAACAATACTTCAATACCGAACGCCTGCTGATCATGGGATTCCCCTCCTCCGGTTTGAATTCATATCCCAAGGTGGCGGATGAAACCGCCGCACGACCACCCCCCGGTAACGGCCGCCGAAGCAAGACCGCGCCGCGCAACTCGCGCGCGCCGCACGGGCGGTCAGCCCGCGCCGCGGACGGCGTTCAAAGGGCATGGGGTCGGCCGCTGATTCTCAGCCATTCGAACGTTTACGTCAACGTTAATCAGGGTCCACTTGCGCTGCGCTCGGCTGGACTCGTACCATACTCAATCTCACGCTTACGTAAACGTCAATTCGGCGC
>JBFKOE010000131.1:0-5622 GCA_041629015.1 Gammaproteobacteria bacterium | reverse complement strand
TGGGCGCAGTTCCTGTTCCTGGCGGTCGCCTTCGCGGTCCTCACCCACGCCTTCATCGTCAACGACTTCTCGGTGAAATACGTCGCCAACCACTCCAACTCGGCGCTGCCGGTGGAGTTTCGGATCTCGGCCGTGTGGGGCGGCCACGAGGGCTCGCTGCTGCTCTGGGCCCTCATCCTCGCCGGCTGGGGCCTCGCGGTCAGCCTGCTCAGCCGCCGGCTGCCGCGCGAGATGGTGGCGCGCGTGCTGGCGGTGATGGGCCTGGTCGGGATCGGCTTCCTGCTCTTCCTGCTGCTCACCTCCAACCCCTTCGAGCGCCTGGTGCCGGTGCCGGCCGACGGTCGCGACCTCAATCCCCTGCTGCAGGACCCGGGGCTGATCTTCCACCCGCCGATGCTCTACATGGGCTACGTCGGCTTCTCGGTGGCCTTTGCCTTTGCCATCGCGGCGCTGATCGGTGGGCGCCTGGATGCGGCCTGGGCGCGCTGGTCGCGGCCGTGGACCACGGTGGCCTGGGTCTTCCTGACCGCCGGGATCGTGCTCGGCAGCTGGTGGGCCTACTACGAGCTCGGCTGGGGCGGCTGGTGGTTCTGGGATCCGGTGGAGAACGCCTCCTTCATGCCCTGGCTGGTGGGCACCGCGCTGATGCACTCGCTGGCTGTGACCGAGAAGCGCAGCGTGTTCAAGAACTGGACGGTGCTGCTGGCGATCCTCGCCTTCTCGCTCAGCCTGCTCGGCACCTTCCTGGTGCGCTCCGGTGTGCTCACCTCGGTGCACGCCTTCGCCACCGACCCCGAGCGCGGCCTGTTCATCCTCGCCTTTCTCGGCGTGGTGATCGGCGGCTCGCTGGCGCTCTACGCCTGGCGCGCGCCCAACGTGAAGAGCACCGGCACCTTCCAGCTCTTCTCGCGCGAGACGCTGCTGCTGGTGAACAACGTCATCCTGGTGGTGGTCACGGCGACCGTGCTGCTTGGCACCATCTACCCGCTGGCGCTTGACGCGCTGGGGATGGGTAAGATCTCGGTCGGACCTCCGTACTTCAACCGGGTCTTCGTGCCGCTGATGATCCCGCTGGTGTTCCTCATGGGCATCGGCCCCATGGTGCGCTGGAAGTCTGATGACCCCTGGAAGGTCGCGCGCCTGCTGCGCGTCGCCTTCGGCGCGGCGATCGTGCTGGGGCTGGCGTTGGCCCTGTGGGCGGGCGGGCGCATCGACGCCGGCGTCGCGCTGGGCCTGGCGCTGGCGGTCTGGGTCGTGACCGCCTCGGCGCAGGAGGTCTACCGCCACGCCGGCTACCGGCGCGGGCTCTGGGAGGGGCTGCGCGCCCTGCCGCGTCATCACTACGGCATGCTGCTCGGACACCTTGGGATCGCCGTTTTCGTGGTCGGCGCGACGCTGGCGAGCGCCTACAGCACCGAGCGCGACCTGCGCGTGGCGCCGGGCGAGGCCGTCGAGCTCGGCGGCTTCAGCTTCATGCTGGAGGGCGTGGAGCAGCGCAGCGGCCCCAACTACGTGACCTCGTTCGGGGTCGTGCGGGTCAGTCGTGATGGCCGCGAGGTGGCCGTCCTCAACCCGGAGAAGCGCCTCTACACCGTGCAGCAGATGCCCATGACCGAGGCCGGCATCGACGCGAGCCTGTTCCGCGACCTCTACGTGGCGCTGGGCGAGCCGCTCGAGGACGGCGCCTGGGCGATGCGCGTCTACCATAAGCCGTTCCAGCGCTGGATCTGGCTGGGCGGCATTTTCATGGTGCTCGGCGGGCTGCTGGCCGCCAGCGACCGCCGCTACCGGCTCGCCAGCCGGCGCGAGGCGGTGCTGCCCCGCGGCGCAGCCGTGGAGGGCGGGGCGTGAAGGCGCGCCACCTGGTGCCGCTCGGCCTGTTCCTGGGCCTGGTGGTGCTGTTCGGCTTCGGTTTGCAGCTCAACCCGCGCGAGGTTCCCTCGCCGCTGATCAACAAGCCGGCGCCGGAATTCGCGCTGCCCACCCTGCACGATCCCGCTCAGGTCATCGACAAGGACACCTTCCGCGGCCAGGTGTCGCTGTTCAACGTCTGGGCCAGCTGGTGCGTGGCCTGCCGCCAGGAGCATCCGCTGCTGGTCGAGGCGGCGCGGGCGGGCGATTTTCCCATCTACGGTCTCAACTACAAGGACAGCCGCGATGCGGCGCTGTCCTGGCTGCGCGAGCTCGGCGATCCCTACGTGGCGAGCGCCTTTGACGAGAAGGGCCGCGTCGGCATCGACTGGGGTGTCTACGGGGTGCCCGAGACCTTTGTCGTCGATCGCCAGGGCGTGATCCGCTACAAGCACATCGGCCCGGTCTCGCCCAAGGCCTGGCGCGAGACCATCGTGCCGCTGGTGCGCGAGCTCCAGGCGGAGCCCCGCGCATGAGGGCGATCGCCGCGCATGTGGCCGGGGTGATCCTGCTGCTCGGCGCGGCCGGCGGTGCCGGGGCGGCGATCGAGGTCTACGACTTCGACAACCCGGTGCAGGAGGCGGCCTTCAAGGAGCTGGTGGCCGAGCTGCGTTGCCTGGTGTGCCAGAACCAGAACATCGCCGACTCCAACGCCGATCTCGCCCAGGACCTGCGCGCCGAGATCTACAAGATGCTCAAGGGCGGCGCGGGCAAGGACGAGATCGTCGACTTCATGGTGGCGCGCTACGGCGATTTCGTGCTCTACCGCCCGCCGGTGCGCGCGAGCACCGCCCTGCTCTGGTTCGGGCCCTTCCTCATCGGGGTCGTCGGCCTGTACTTCCTGATCCGCTTCATCCGTGGCCGCGCGGTCCGGCCGGCCGCCGCGGGCGAGCTGTCGGCCGCGGAGCGCGAGCGGCTCGATTCCCTGCTCGCCGGCGAAGGGGAGCGCAAGGACTCATGATCGCCTTCTGGATTTTCGCCGCGGTCATGGTCCTGGCCGCGCTCGGCCTGATCGTGCCGCCGTTGCTGGGTCGCGGCCGGGCCAGCGGCGAGACCCGGCGCGAGCTCAACGTGGCGATTCACCGCGAGCGTCTGGCGGAGCTCGAGGCCGATCTCGCCGAGGGCGCGCTCAGCCGCGAGCAGTACGAGCAGACGCGCGCCGAGCTCGAGCGCGACCTGCTCGAGGACACCGCCGATGCCGGCACCGGCGGCACCCGCGGCGAGCTCGGCACGGCCGGGCGTGCGGTCGCGGTGGTGGTCGGCATCGCGGTGCCGGTGGTCGCGGTCGGCATCTACTGGGGCCTGGGCTCGCGCGAGCTCCTCTCCGGCATTCCGGCCCAGGCCCAGCAGGACACGCAGATGTCCGTGGAGCAGATGGTCGCCGGGCTGGCCCAGCGCCTGCAGCGCAACCCCGACGACGGCGAGGGCTGGCGTATGCTGGGGCGCTCCTACCGGGTCATGGAGCGCTTTCCCCAGGCGGCCGAGGCCTACGCGCGCGCCTACACCATTCTCGGCGACGAGCCTGATCTGCTGGTCGAGTACGCCGAGGCGCTCTCCCTCACCCGTGAGGGTCGCCTGCTCGAGGAGCCGGAACGGCTGATCGCCCGGGCGCTGGAGCGCGCGCCGCGAAACCCCAAGGCCCTGTGGCTGTCCGGCGTGGCCGCCTACCAGGGCGCGCGGCCCGAGCAGGCGCTGGCGCGCTGGCGCAGCCTGCTCGAGGTGCTGGCGCCGGAGAGCGACAACAGCCGCCTGGTGCAGGGCATGATCGCGCGTGTCGAGGCCGAGATGGCCGGGACCGCGCCGCCGCCCGTCGCTCCACCCGCCGCCGCCGCGAGCGGCGCGGCCGTCATCGTGCGCGTGGAGATCGCCGAGAGCCTGCGGTCCAAGGTCCGGCCGGAGGACACCGTCTACGTGTTCGCGCGCGCGCCCTCGGGCCCGCCCGCCCCGCTCGCGGTGCGCAGGATGCGGGCCGGGGATCTGCCGGCCGTGGTGACGCTCGACGACTCGCTGGCGATGGTGCCCAGCCGCCGGGTGTCGATGTTCGAGTCGGTGCTGGTCGGCGCGCGGGTGTCGAAGTCGGGCGGCGCGACCGCCCAGACCGGTGACCTCCAGGGCAGCCTGCCCGCGGTTCCGGTCGGCGGCGAGGGTCCGGCGCGGCTGCTGATCGACCAGGAAGTGCTCTGAGGCATTATCGACCGCGCTCGGATTCGCAGCTACGCCTTGGCGCTGGTGGGAGCGGCTTCAGCCGCGACAGGATGGCAGGCGGGCGCGGAGAATCGCGAATGAGTTCGCTCCTACGCCCCGGCGGCAGCGGGGGAGCGCTCTCGCCGCGATTCGCTATTCTTGGCGCTGGCCGGGCGCGTGCTCACCTCGGCGCGCATGCGAGGAACTCACCATGAACGATCTCATCCTCTACGGGGATCCGCGCAGCACCTATGTCCGCACCGCGCGCATGGCCTGCGAGGAAAAGGGCGTGGACTACAGCCTCGAGGCCGTGGACCTGGCCGCGCCCGCGCATCGTCGTGTGCATCCCTTCGGCGCCATGCCGGCGGCGAAGCACGTCGACCGCATCCTGTTCGAGACCAGCGCCATCTGCCACTACGTCGACGAGGCCTTCGACGGCCCGCCGCTGCGCCCGCAGGACGCCTACGGCCGTGCCCAGGTCGAGCAATGGATCAGCGCCACAGTCGACTACCTGTACGAGCAGATGGCGCGCCGCTACATTCTGCAGTTCGTGTTTCCCAGCGGTCCGGGCGGCAAGCCGGACATGGCGGTGATCGACGCCGCCCGCGGCGAGGTCGCCCGCCAGCTGGCGATCCTCGACCACCACCTGCAGCGAGCGCCCTTCCTGGTCGGCGACGAGCTGACCCTGGCCGACCTGTTCGTCCACCCCTTGCTCTATTACCTGATCCGCATGCCGGGCGGGCAGGAATTGCTCGAGCCCTACGGTTTCGTGCTGCGCAGCCTGCGCGAGCTCGAGTACCGGCGCAGTTTCGTCGCCACCGCGCCGCCGCTCTGAGGCCGATCGAGCCCCGTCGCGCGGGACGATTTCGCGACCTCGATCACACTTCCGGGGCGGCCGCCGCAGGCGCCCTAGCCCCCTGAATTCCCAAAAAAAATTTTATCTTCCCACCCTATTGCATTCGGCCTCGCCGCACCGCAGATTATGCGCGCCGCGGCGACCGCGCCCGACGCGTGCTGTGCTCAATGGCGCGCTGGTTTTATCGCATCAACCGTGAAGGAGAGATACCGCGATGAAGCCCAACTTGAGGTCGCGCGACCGAGGCCCGTGCGCTCCCGAGCCTGTTTCCGGGCTGGCGGAGGACGCGGCCGAGGAGCCTCCCGGTAGTAGCCTAGCCCTCGCCACGCGTGTCGCCGCGACACGCCGATTCCCCGCCTTTCCCTCCAGCGCCGAGACTCAGCGCTTCCGTCGCCGTTTCTATCCCGGCGTGGACGCGGCGCAGTGGAGCGACTGGCGCTGGCAGATTCGCCACCGCATCCGCGACCTGCGCGAGCTGGAGCGGATCTTCGCGCTGAGCGAGGACGAGCGCGCCGCCATCGCCCGTCACCAGGGGCCGCTGCCGGTCAGCATCACCCCCTATTACGCGGCGCGCATGAGCCTGACCGACCCGGCCGAGCCGCTGCGCCGCACTCACATTCCGGTCGGCGGGGAATACCTGCGCTCGCCCGGGGAGGCTGCCGACCCGCTGG
>JBFKOE010000130.1:0-5625 GCA_041629015.1 Gammaproteobacteria bacterium | reverse complement strand
TGGGCGGCGAGTGGTTTGGCGAGCGGTTGCGCGCCGAGGGCGGCGCGCTACCCGAGATCCTCGAGCAGGCCGCGGGACACCCTTTCTACCGGGTCGCCGAAGGCAGCCTGCAGTACCGCGCGCGCAGCGGCGAGTACCAGAGGCTCGCGCGAGCGCCGGGGGTGGCGCTGCTCGCGGACATCAAGCATCGCTCCGAGCCGCTGGCGCGCAACGGCTCGGCCAGCCTGTGGGACATCGGTGAGGGCATCCTGTGCCTGGAGTTCCACACCAAGATGAACGCGCTCGACGGCGAGGTGCTGGCCATGATCCGCGAGGCCATCGAGCGCATCCCGCGCGACGGCCACAAGGGGCTGGTGATCTACAACGAGGGCGCCAATTTCTCGGTGGGCGCCAACCTCGGCCTGCTGCTCTTTGCCGCCAACCTGGCGATGTGGGAGGACGTCGAGGCGCTTGTTGCGGAAGGGCAGGAAACTTACCGCTCGCTCAAGTACGCGCCATTCCCCGTCGTCGGGGCACCGTCGGGCATGGCGCTCGGCGGCGGTTGCGAGATCCTGCTCCACTGCGACGCGGTGCAGGCGCACGCCGAGACTTATACGGGCCTGGTCGAGGTCGGCGTCGGGCTGATCCCGGCCTGGGGCGGCTGCAAGGAGATGCTCAGCCGCTGGAGCGCGCGTCGCCGGCGGCCGGGGGGTCCGATGCCGCCGGTGATCAAGGTCTTCGAGACGGTCAGCATGGCCACGGTTGCCAAGTCGGCCGAGGAGGCCAGGGACCTGCTGATCCTGCGCGAGGGCGATGGCGTCACCATGAACCGCGATCGCCTGCTGGCCGACGCCAAGGCCCGCGCGCTAGAACTCGCGGATGGCTATGTCGCGCCCGAGCCGCTCGAGCTGCGCCTGCCCGGGCCGAGCGCACGGGTGGCGATGGCGATGGCGGTGGAAGGCTTTCGCAAGACCGGCAAGGCGACCGCGCACGATGCGGTGGTCGCTGACGCGCTGGCCGAGGTCCTGAGCGGGGCCGACACGGACGTGACCGAGACCGTCGGCGAGCAGGATCTCCTGGCGCTCGAGCGCCGCGTGTTCATGCGCCTGGCGCGCAACCCGGATACGCTGGCACGCATGGAGCACATGCTCGAGACCGGCAAGCCGCTGCGCAACTGAGGAACCGATCGCATGGCTGTCTACCAACCTCCCCTGCGCGATCTGCGCTTCGTCTATCAGGAGTTTCTCGACCCGCAACGGTTGCAAGCCCTGCCCGGATTCGAGGAATTCGACGCTGAGCTCGTCGACGCGGTGCTGGAGGAGGCCGGGAAGTTCTGCGCCGAGGTGCTTTTTCCGCTCAACCGCAGCGGTGACGAGGAGGGATGCCATCTCGAGAACGGCGAGGTGCGCACCCCGCAGGGTTTCAAGGAGGCCTATCGGCAGTTTGCCGAGGGTGGCTGGACGGCGATCGCGTGCGCTCCCGAGTTCGGCGGCCAGGGTCTGCCGAACGCGGTGAACACCCTGGTCGAGGAGATGATCTGCTCGAGCAACCTGTCGTTCGGCATGTATCCCGGGCTGTCGCACGGCGCGTACAAGGCGATCGACGCCCATGGCGACCCGGCGCTCAAGGAGCGGTTCCTTCCCCGGCTGGTGGATGGCAGCTGGAGCGGCACCATGTGCCTGACCGAGCCGCAGTGCGGGACCGATCTCGGCCTGGTGCGCACCAAGGCTATTCCGCAGGACGACGGCAGCTACCGCATCAGCGGCACCAAGATCTTCATCTCCGCCGGCGAGCACGACCTGACGGAGAACATCGTCCACTTGGTGCTCGCGCGGTTGCCCGACGCGCCGGCGGGAATCAAGGGAATCAGCCTGTTCGCGGTGCCGAAATTCCTGCCCGCCGATGGCGGCGGCTCGGGGGAGCGCAACGGGGTCAGCTGCGGGGCCCTGGAGCACAAGATGGGCATCAAGGCTTCCTCGACCTGCGTGATCAATTTCGACGAGGCGACGGGTTGGCTGGTCGGTAAACCGCACAAGGGCATGCGCGCCATGTTCACCATGATGAACACCGCGCGCCTCGACGTCGGCATCCAGGGGCTGGGGATCGCCGAGGCGGCCTACCAGGGGGCCGTGGCCTATGCCCGCGAGCGCCTGCAGGGGCGCGCGCTCAAGGGCGCCCGCTATCCGGAGCTGGCGGCCGACCCGATCCTGGTGCACCCGGACGTGCGCCGTGCGCTGCTCACCCAGAGGGCCTACATCCAGGGTTGCCGCGCGCTCGCCGTCTGGGTGGCCAGCGAGATCGATGTCTCGCAACGCAGCCCGGAACCGGCCGAGCGCGCGGCGGCGGCCGAACTCGTCGCGCTGCTCACCCCGGTGCTCAAGGCCTTCCTGACCGACGTCGGCTTCGAGTGCGCCAACCTCGGTGTCCAGGTGTTCGGCGGTCACGGCTACATCCGCGAGCACGGCATGGAGCAGTATGTCCGCGACGCGCGCATTACCCAGATCTACGAGGGCACGAACGGCATCCAGGCCCTGGACCTGGTCGGACGCAAGCTGCCCGAACACATGGGGCGCAACCTGCGCCGCTGGTTTCACCCGGTGCGGGAGTTCATCGACGAGCATCGCGACGACGAGTCCAGTGCCGAGTTCATCGAGCCGCTGGCTAAGGCCTATGGCCGCCTGCAGCGCGCGACCGCCTGGATCGCCCGCCAGGGGTTGCGCGACCCGGACGAGGCAGCCGCCGCCGCGACCGACTACCTGCGCCTGTTCGCGCTCACCGCGCTCGCGCACGTCTGGGCGCGCACGGCCGTCATCGCCAGCCGCAAGCTCGAAGGCCCGGAGCGTTCCTTCTATCAGGCGAAGCTCGCGACGGCGCGCTTCTACATGCAGCGGCTGCTGCCTCAGACTGGCGCTCTGTTTGCCACGATCCTCGCCGGCGCGCGTCCCCTCATGGACTTCGAGGACGAGGCCTTTTGAAGCCATCAGGCTCGTGCGCGAACTATGCTGGGAGCAGCGGCCCGAACTCGGCCGGGATTCCCCGGCCTGGCTGCTGAGGAGGAAACATGGGGGCAACCGTACAGGTCGAACGCGGGGACGGCGTCGCAATCCTGTGGTTGGACCGGCCCGGGTGCATGAATGCGCTCGACGATGCAATGGCCCGCGACCTGCACCACGTGACGCTTGCGCTGGAGGAGGACCCCGCCGTGCGCTGCGTCCTGGTGCGCGGGCGGGGCGGGCAGTTCATGGCCGGCGGCGACATCAACTACTTCCGCCGCGCGCTGGACCTCCCACCCGATGCGCGGCGCGAGGCCGTGCACGCAATCATCGGCGAGGTGCACGGCGCGATCGCCAGCATCCGGCGCATGCCCAAGCCCGTGGTGGCCGCGGTCGAGGGTGCCTGCGCGGGATTCGGGGTGAGCCTGGTGGCGGCCTGCGATCTGGCGCTCGCGGTCGACGGTGCGATGTTCACCCTCGCCTACTGCCACATCGGCACGACGCCCGATGGCAGCAGTACGTGGACCCTGCCGCGCACCGTGGGGATGAAGCGCGCCGCGGAGCTGATGCTGCTCGGTGACCGTTTTGACGTAAGCCGCGCGGAGGCAATCGGGCTGATCAACCGCGCCGTCGGTGCCGGGGAGCTGGAGAGCGAGCTCTCCGCGCTGGCGAAGCGGCTGGCCGCCGGGCCGACCTTCGCCCACGGCAAGGGCAAGCAGCTGCTCAACGCCTCGACGCTCAACACGCTCGATCAGCAGCTGGAGCTGGAGATGCGAAGTTTTGCCGATTGCACGCTGAGCGCGGATTTCGCCGAGGGCGTGACGGCGTTCTGCGAGAAGCGCAAGGCGCGATTTGCCGGCAGCTAGTCCGCCGGCCCAGCAACGGGATAGTCGCCCTGGCGCGGGAAACTGAGGAGACCCGAGTGGCAGACCTGAAAGGCAAGACGCTGTTCATCACCGGCGCGACGCGCGGTATCGGGAAGGCGATCGGGCTGCGGGCCGCGCGCGACGGTGCCAACGTCGTGATTGCCGCCAAGACCACCGAGGCCCACCCGAAATTGCCGGGGACCATCTTCACCGCCGCCAAGGAGATTGAGGAGGCCGGCGGCCGAGCGCTTGCCGTCAAGACCGATATCCGGCACGAGGAACAGGTGCACGAGGCGGTCGCGCGGGCGGTGGACGAATTCGGCGGTATCGACATCCTGATCAACAACGCCAGCGCCATCAGCCTAACCGGCACCCTGGACACGCCGATGAAGCGCTTCGATCTGATGCACCAGGTCAATGCGCGCGGCACCTTCCTGTGCTCGCAGGCCTGCTTGCCTCATCTCCTGAAGGCGGACAACCCCCACATCCTCATGCTTGCCCCACCGCCGAATCTCGGCGCGCGATGGTTCAAGGACCACGGTGCCTACACCATGGCGAAGTACGGCATGAGTCTCTGCGTGCTGGGCATGGCGGAGGAGTTTCGCGAGCAAGGCGTCGCCGTCAATGCCCTGTGGCCGAAGACGGTAATCTACACGGCCGCGCTGGCCATGCTCGGCGAGCGGGTGAAGGCGGAAAATTGCCGCAAGCCGGAGATCGTCGCCGATGCCGCCCACGCCATCCTGACGCGGGAGAGCCGCTCCTGCACGGGCAACTTCTTCATCGACGAGGAGGTGCTCGCGGCGGCGGGCGTCACCGAGCTCGCGGCCTACGCGGTGGCCGAGGGACATCCGCTGTTGCCGGATCTCTTTCTCGACTGAGACGGCCGGCGCCAGCCGGCCAGGGGGAACCAGTAATGGAACGCGAAGCGATGGAGTTCGATGTGGTTATCATCGGCGCGGGGCCCGCCGGCCTGGCGGCGGCTATTCGTCTCAAAGAGATCGATGAGGGCATCGGAGTCTGCGTCCTGGAAAAGGGCTCCGAGGTCGGCGCACACATCCTCTCAGGCGCGGTGATCGAGCCGCGTGCGCTGAACGAGCTCATCCCCGACTGGGCCGAGCGCGGCGCGCCGCTGCTCACGCAGGTCACGCGCGACGAGGTCTATTTCCTGCGCGGAGCGGAAAAGGCGCTGCGCATTCCCAACGCCTTCGTGCCCAAGACCATGCACAACGGCGGCAACTACATCGTGAGCCTCGGCAACCTGTGCCGCTGGCTCGCCGAGCAGGCCGAGTCCCTGGGGGTCGAGATCTTTCCCGGTTTCGCGGCCGCGGAGCTGGTTCTGGACGCCGACGGCAGTGTGAAAGGCGTGGCGACCGGGGACATGGGGGTGGGCGCCGACGGTTCGCGCAAGGACGGCTACCAGCCGGGCATGGAACTGCACGCCCGCTACACGTTGTTCGCCGAGGGCTGCCGTGGTCACCTCGGCAAGCAGCTGATCGCGCGTTACCAGCTGGACCGCGACGCGGCGACTCAGCACTACGGCATCGGCCTGAAGGAGTTGTGGGAGATCGACGGCGCGCGGCATCTCCCCGGGCTGGTCATGCACGGGGCGGGGTGGCCGCTCAGCGAAAGCGGCAGCTCCGGGGGCTTCTTTCTCTACCACCTGGAAGACCGGCAGGTCGCGGTCGGGCTGATCGTCGATCTGAATTACTCGAATCCGCACCTCAGCCCGTTCGACGAGTTCCAGCGCTTCAAGCATCATCCGCTGATGCGCACCCACCTGGAGGGCG